>DFBV01000211.1:13458-13814 GCA_002366755.1 Anaerolineales bacterium UBA3071 | reverse complement strand
GACCATGGAGATCATGGGCATTGGTCGCCAGGACTTGCGCGAGGACCTGATTGACGAGTACGGGGCGGTGGGGACTTACATCCGAGAGGCGCGCCGGTCGGCCATCACTCTGTTCATCTGACAAGGCACAGCGGCACATGCCAACCAGGACATCTCTCGGCTTCCTCCGCTTCGTCCTGTCGAAACGTGAAAGTACGGGCGACCGGCCGGTCGCCCCTACCGCTGTCGCTGCGCTGCTGACGCTATTGGGGCTGGCCCTTTCGGCTTTGCTCAAGGCAAGCCTGGCGGTTGCAGGCGCACCTCCGTGGAACCGGACGGCCTTCATCTTCGCCGCGGCCATCGTTGTCGGTGTAATC
>DFBV01000211.1:4695-13428 GCA_002366755.1 Anaerolineales bacterium UBA3071 | reverse complement strand
GGAAGGCCTGCTCGACCTGGCGCCGCCGATGGCCTTGAAGAAGCTGCCCAACGGCGAAATGCGAGAGGCGCCGGTGGAGCAAGTGGCCATCGGCGACCTGGTGCTGGTGCGGCCCGGCGACAGGGTCAGCGTGGATGGCATCGTGCGGGCCGGGCAGAGTGGTGTGGATCAGGCGCCGATCACCGGTGAGAGCGTGCCGGTGGACAAGAAGCCGGGCGACGAGGTCTTTGCCGGCACTATCAACACCACCGGCGCGTTGGAAGTGGAGGTAACCCGCCTGGCCGCTGACAACACGCTGAGCCGCATGGTGCGGTTGGTGCAGCAGGCACAGTCGCGGCAGTCGCCGGTGCAGAGGTTCATTGATCGCTTCGCCCGCGTCTACACGCCAGCGGTCACCGCGGTGGCCGCGCTGGTGGCCATCGTCCCGCCGTTGCTCTTCGGCCAACCGTTCTGGGGCGAGCATGGCTGGCTGATGCGGGCGCTGCAGATGCTGGTCATCGCCTGCCCCTGTGCTCTGGTGATCTCCATACCGGTGAGCCTGGTGAGCGCTATGACCAACGCCGCCTCGCATGGAGTGTTGATCAAGGGCGGGCGCTACCTGGAAGCTCTGAGTCGGGTGAAGGTCTTCGCCTTCGACAAAACCGGTACCCTGACCGAAGGGCGTCCGGTGGTAACCGACGTGGTAGAGGTCTGCACTTGCGGCGAGTGTCCCGAGGATTGCGGCCTGCAACACGCGGCGGCGCTGGAAGCGCAATCGTCCCATCCGCTGGCTCAGGCGCTCCTGGCGGAGGCGCAGGCCAGAGGAGTGGTAGTGCCCAGCGCTCAGGACGTCACCATACTGGGCGGGCGAGGAGTGGAAGGCACCGTCAACGGCGCGCGGGTCACAGTCGCCAGCCACGCCCATTTCGACGAGTACGTCCCGCATCAACCGTCTGTGTGTCGGCTGGCCGACGAACTGGCCGCCCAGGGCAAGACGGTGATCATGGTGCGGCACGACCCTTCGGCTTCGCTCAGGGCTGGCTGTGTGTGTGCGCTGTTCGGTGTGGCCGACACGCCGCGCCCCAGCAGCCGCCAAGCGATCGCCGATCTGAAGGCCAGGGGCATGTACACGGTCATGCTGACTGGCGACAACCCCACTGTGGCCGCGGAGATCGGCAGCCAGGTGGGGATAGATGAAGTGCGCGCCGGGCTGCTGCCGGAGGAGAAAGTGGCCGCCGTCGCCGCTCTGGCGGAGAAGGGTAGGGGCGACCCTGGCGGTCGCCCTCTCGTGGTCATGGTCGGCGATGGCGTGAATGACGCTCCAGCGCTGGCTCAGGCGGACGTGGGCATCGCCATGGGGGGCGCGGGCTCCGCTCAGGCGATGGAGACCGCCGACGTGATCCTGATGGGCGATGATCTTTCGCAACTGCCCTTCGTCGTGTGGCTCAGCCGCAAGACGACGAGGATTGTGACCGCCAACATCGGCTTCGCGCTGGCGGTCAAAGCGGCCATCTTTGTCTTGGCGGCAGTGGGCCTGGCCACGTTGTGGATGGCCATCGCCGCCGACGTGGGCGCATCGGTGGCCGTGATCCTGAACGGCATGCGATTGCGCCGTATGGATGGGACGCGGATCAGCCGATGAAGCCGATGAAACCGATAAAACTCACCAGAAAACCATCGGCCATATCGGCTCAATCGGCTGAGAAAGGGGATCACCCGATGAAACCGATGAAACCGATAAAACTCACCAGAAAACCATCGGCCATATCGGCTCAATCGGCTGACCCGCGTCCAATGCAGAAACACCACAAGGTAGTTGCAGTGACCGAACAACAGCAAACCATCACTCTACCCATCAAGGGCATGACCTGCGCCTCGTGCGTGAGCCACGTCCAGCGCGCCCTTGACAAGATTCCATCACGAATGCCACGAATGGACAAATAGCACCAATGTGGTTGGAACCGTCGACAGCCATTCGTACCATTCGTGCAATTCGTGACACGGAGAAGCAGGCCCTGCCCATCGGTGGCATGACCTGCGCCAGTTGCGTGGTCCATGTCGAGAAGGCCCTGGCCGACGTGCCGGGTGTGTTGAACGTCAACGTCAACCTGGCCACTGAGAAGGCCGTCGTGGAATACCTTCCCACCGCGACCGGGCTGCCCGATTTGCGCCGCGCCGTGGCCGAGGCAGGTTACGAGGTACTGCCCACAGCGGAGGAGAAAGCGGAAGAGGAACTCTCCCGTGAGGTACGCAAGATGCAACATGCCCGCCGGAAGATGCTGCTGGCCTGGGCGTTCACTGCCCCTATCATCCTGTGGATGCTGCCGGAGATGCTGGCCGGGCTGGCCTGGCCCAACCAGACCGTGTTCAAACTGGGCATGCTGCTGCTGGCCGCGCCGGTGCTCTTCTGGGTGGGACGGCGCACCTACGTGGCCGCCTGGCGCACGACCATCCACGGCGCGCCCAACATGGACGCGCTCATCGCCCTGGGTACCGGGGCCTCTTTCCTGACCGGCATCGCCACCTTCTTCGCGCCCATACCCACCTACGCTGGCGTGTCGGCCATGATCATGGCCTTCCACCTGACGGGCCGCTATGTGGAAGCGAGCGCCAAGGGGCGAGCGTCCCAGGCCATCCGCAAGTTGCTGGAGCTAGGGGGCAAGACCGCTCGCATCCTGGTGGACGGGCGCGAGCGAGAGGTCTCCATTGACGAGGTGCAGGTAGGCGACGTGATGGTCATCCGACCTGGCGAGAAGATCCCCACCGACGGTGTCGTCGTCGAGGGGGAAAGCGCCGTGGACGAGTCGATGGCCACGGGCGAGTCCATGCCCGTCACCAAGCGTCCAGGCGACGAGGTGATCGGAGCTACCGTAAACCAGGACGGACTGCTGCACGTGCGGGCCAGCCGCATCGGCAAGGACACCTTCCTGGCCCAGGTAGTGCGTATGGTCGAGCAGGCACAAGGCACCAAAGTGCCCATCCAGGCCTTCGCCGACCGAGTGACCTCTGTCTTCGTGCCCGTCGTCCTCGGCGTCGCCCTGCTTACCTTCCTGGCCTGGTTCCTGTTCCCTGACGTGCTGCGGCCTGTGGCCGAATGGGCGGCCGGTTTTTTGCCCTGGGTGGACCCCAACCTGAACGCTTTCACGCTGGCACTGATCACCACCGTCTCGGTGCTGGTCATCGCCTGCCCTTGCGCGTTGGGACTGGCCACGCCCACCGCCTTGATGGTCGGCAGCGGCATCGGTGCCCAGAACGGCATCCTCATCCGCTCCGGCGAGGCCATCCAGGCCATGCGGGACGTGCGCGTGGTGGTCTTCGACAAGACGGGGACGCTGACCAAAGGTCAACCAGGCGTCACGGATCAAATCACAAATCACAAATCGCAAATCGCAAATCACGAGTTGCTGCGCTGGGCTGCCTCGGTGGAGATGGGAAGCGAGCACCCGCTGGGCAAGGCCATCGTGCGCAAAGCCGAGGAGCAGGGAGTGACGCTGGGCGCGTTGAGCGGCTTCGCGGCCATGCGCGGCAGGGGGGTGCGCGGCGAGGTGGATGGCCGCACGGTGCTCGTCGGCAGCCGAGTCTTCATGGACGAACAGGGCGTCGCAGTAGCAGCGATGGAGCAGGATATGCGCCGCCTGGAGGACGAGGGCAAGACGGCGATGCTGGTCGCCTCGGATGGGGAGTTGCTGGGCATGCTGGCGGTCGCTGACACCCTCAAGGACGATGCCGTGGCCGCCGTCCGTGAGTTGCAGGCGCTGGGCCTGGAGACGGCCATGATCACCGGCGACAACCAGCGCACGGCGCAGGCCATCGCCCGTCAGGTGGGGATCGGCCGCGTGCTGGCCGAGGTGTTGCCGGATGAGAAACTGGCCGAGATCCAGCGGCTGCAAGAGGAGACCGATGGGCTGGTGGCTATGGTCGGTGACGGCATCAACGACGCCCCGGCGCTGACCCAGTCCGACGTGGGCATCGCCATCGGTACGGGGACGGACATCGCCATCGAGGCCGCCGACATCACCCTGGTGCGCGGCGACCTCGCCGGTGTGGTCAGCGCGGTGAAACTCTCCCGCGCCACCTTCCGCAAAGTGACGCAGGGCCTCTTCTGGGCCTTCTTCTATAACGTGGTCATGATCCCGCTGGCCATCCTGGGCCTGATGCATCCTGTTCTGGCCGAGATCGCCATGGCCACAAGCTCGATCACCGTGGTCACCAATGCCAACCTGCTGCGGCGCGAAGACATCCGGCCGGAGCAAGCACGGCAATCGTGAGCGGACAAGCGTTTGCCCTGAGCAATACGATGCGAATTGCATTGCTCTCAGACATCCACGGAAACTCAATCGCCCTTGATGCCGTGCTTGAGGACATCCCGCAGCAGGGAGGCATTGATGCCTACTGGGTACTGGGTGATCTGGCGGCCATAGGCCACGATCCGGTCGGCGTGTTGGCAGATTGGGAAACTGGTGAATCGGTAGATTGGGAAAATGGTAAACTGGGAAACTGGGAGACTAGTCAAGATGAGTCTGGTAGTAATGATGAGTCTACCAGTTTACCAACTACCAATGTACCAATCTACCAACCTACCAATCCACCAATCTACCAATCTACCAGTCTACCAACTCACCAATCTACCATCCTGCGGTGGCCAGCCTGTGTGGAGATCGCCAGCAGCTTTGCGTGGACGCAAGACCAGGATGGGCGGTCACCGCGTGTGGAATGGTTGGCAGAGCTGCCGCTGGAGTTCCGCACCGTGCTGCCTGATGGCACACGGGTATTAAAAGTCCACGCGTCCCCTGGACGTGACGATGGACTGAGCATGCATCCGGGCACGAGTAAGGAGGAGTTGCAGTCTATGGCTGCCGAGAGCCAAGCGGACCTGCTGTGTGTGGGTCACACGCACTGGCCTATGGACTTGACCGTAGATGGCGTACATTTGCTGAACGTGGGCAGTGTGAGCAACGTCTTTCCGCCCGACCTGCGAGCGAGTTACGTGATGCTGGAGGCTGATGAGTCCGGCTACCACGTGCAGCATCGCCGAGTACCGTATGATCGTGAGGCCGTGGTGAGAGAATTGCGGCGTGCCCCGCTTGGGGCGGGGCGTGTCAACCACCCAGCGGCGAAGTATATCATCCAGTACATGCGGGGAGAAAACCATCCACACTGGAGAAGAACTAGGCAGTAGGGTTGTTCTGCACTTGGCGTGAAAACAGAGAGCAGGCAGTGCGCAGGTGAGCACCGCCTGCTCTTTTGGATTCGTGTCCAGTCTCCCCCTCATGCCCTCGCCATGTCCCAAGTGGCGGCGTGGGAGCCGCCTCCGCTCAGCCCAAACAGTTCACACGCCGTTGGCCCTGTGCCAGTACACCTCCCAGCCCAGGTACTTGCTCAGCGCCTCGTGAACGGCGGCGGCCGTCTGCGACAGGTTGAGGGCCACGTGATGCTCGAAGCCATTCTCGCAGATGTACTGCAACAACCGCTGCAAACCCGGTATGTGCACCACCCCGTAGCCGCCGAAGGTCTCCAATGGCTCGTCAGTCAGTGCGCCCTCGCCAACGTAGGCGCGGATAACGCCACGCGTGTCGTCGGTGGATACGCGGCAGTAGGTGAAAGGCACGCTCTTGATGCGGCCCATCATGGCACCGTAGGCGTTATCTTTGCCCACCGAGGCAGCGATAATCTTCTGATAGTCCATCTTCACATCGGCGAAGACATCCTTGGGCAGGTTGCTGCAGTGGAAGACCACTGCCTTGTTGGGATCATCACCATAGTTGTTGTTCCAGTCCAGCAACGCGCTGGGCTTGCCGGAAGCCAGCCGCATGGCAACCATGCCGATGGCGCCGGTGATGTCCGTCTCGCAGGCGCTGGGCATGAGCGCATTGCTCAGCATACTCATCACCGTGCAGGGCACGATGCCGAAGTACTCTTCGATGGACGTCCAGCACTGCACCGCGGTGGCGACGAGATCATTCGCCTCGATCCAGCGTTCCATGACCAGACCGAACTTGGCCATGCGCAGGAGTGCCTCCTCGGTGACGCCCGGAGCGGGCACGTAGGCCTTGATCTCATCCAACTTGCGCTGCACGTCGCCATCGTCGGACTGCATTTGGTTAGCCTGCCCAAAGGCTTCCGAGAGGTCCAGGCTTTCCACGCTGATGCCAGCCCTCTCCAGCAGCTTCTCGCTGTAGCGCACGGTGATGAAGGCTGCTGGCCGGGCGCCCAGCACGCCGATCTTGATTCCTCTCAGGCCGCGTGCTACCCGGCAGGTGGCAGCGAAGCGGCGCAGGTCGTCCCGGAAACTCTCTGCGTCGGGCGAGACGGTATGCAGCGTGGTGAGAGAGTAGGGGATGCCGTATTGCCACAGGCTGTTGCAGGCGGACATCTTGCCGCAGAAGCTGTCTCGCCGATCCGTCACCGACATCCTGGCGGGATCGTCGGGGAAGGCATGTACCAGCACCGGCACGCGTAGCCCGGACAAACGCAGCGTGTCGGCCACGGCCCGCTCATCGCCGAAGTTGGGCAGCGTGACCAGCACGCCGTCGATCTCGTCGTTGTGCTGCTTGAACAGCGCGGCGCACTTCTTGGCATCCTCCCACGTCTCCACCGAGCCGAACTTGGTGTCTTTTGGGCTCAAGGTGATTGCCCCGATCCCCTCCTCCTCCAGCACACGCAGAATCTCCGCCCGACCGCTCTCGCAGAGGTGGTCGGGGAAGAAGCCCCGGTTGCCGACGAGGACGCCGAATGTTGTCTTGCTCATGAACTGTTCCTCCTGATGGATTTTCTCTTTCTTGCGACTGTGGGGCAGTTTCCCCTACCTTGCCCAGAGCCTAGCCGGTCACTAGCTCCCTGTCTCCAGAAATGCCAAAATAATCGCGTATGACCCAGGCCGTGCGCACGTACACCGCATCCTGGGCGGCGGACACACTGCCCGATTTCCTCAGAGCTTGCTCGTAGGCCTGCCGGATCTCCGTGCCCACATTCACCTTGGCGATGCCCTTCTTGATCCCGGCGAGCACATAGTCCTGCTTCACTCCCGATCCGCCGTGCAGGACGAGGGGGATGCCGGTCGCCTGATACAGCTTCTCCAGGTGGTCGAGATTCAGCCTGGCCTCAACCTTCTTCTTGTCCTTCAGGGCACCGGAGACCGCCCCGTGGATGTTCCCGATGGCTACAGAAAGCCAATCACAGCCGGTCTCCTGCACGAAGCGCTTGGCCTCCTCGATGTCTGTGAATCCCATGCCGGACTCAAAGAGCTCCTCGTACGGGGGAGGCGGCCCAGCCTCATGCCCCAGCACCGCGCCCAGTTCCGCCTCGCAGGGTATGCCCGCCGCGTGAGCCAGCTCAGCTACCAGCCGCGTGGCGGCAATGTTCTCCTCCAGATCCAGGCGCGAGCCATCCACCATCACCGACTGATAGCCCAATCCGATGGCCTCTGCAATGACGGCAAGATAGCTCACCCGCTCGTTCTCCTCGTCTATCACCGGCACGTGATCGAGATGGAGCCGCACATGATCGGGATCGTGGTACTTCAGGAACTCCTCCATCACCGCGGCCGCGCTCTTGCCCTCGAACTTCGTCCACTCCAAGAGCGCCGTCTCGACCAGCGCAAAGGAATCCTCATCCACCACGGCCCGAATCACGGGCTCGACCATGGGCAAGTACGGCACGTTGAAGGCCGGAATCACCACGCCTGCTTTTCTGGCGTTGCGCATCAGATCGGCGGTGCTCTGCATCTCCTGTCCTCCCTTCATGTTGGGTTTTGCGCCCACCTTCACCGCCTGCCGCGCAGCGTCTACGGTCGCGGGCGCCGGGCGCTGCAGCCAGTATAGCACAATCATGCATACGTCGCAACCTGTCGTGGGAGGGTGGGCAGACTGCATGATGTTTGGCTATTGACAAACTGCACATAGTGTGGTATACTATCGTTGCTTGAGCCAGGGTGTGGTGGTCCTGCAAGGGAGGAACAGGGATGCGAGGACAGGGTCACAGGAGACGGAGACGTGGTCGCCGGGCAGTACGGATGCTGGAGCCGGCGTTGCTTCTGCTCCTGCACCATGCTCCTGCCCACGGCTATACCCTCCTGGAGCGATTGGGGGAATTCGGCCTGGGGGACATGAACCCCAGCGCGGTCTATCGAGCCCTGCGGGGCATGGAGGAGAAAGCGTGGGTCACTTCGACCTGGGACAAGGAGCAGGCTCAGGGGCCGCCCCGGCGGGTCTATCGTCTCACCGCACAGGGGGACGAGGTGCTGGCCCTATGGACGCAGGATCTGGAGGGGAGCAGAGAGAAGATCGATTATCTCTTGGGAGCTTACCGCCGCCACATGGAGGAGGGTGAGGGTGAGCATCATTCAAAGACTGCTGGATAGCCTGCAGGCCATGAGCCAGGGAGCCACCTTCCGCCAGATACCAGGCAAGCGGTTGCTGACGATGATGAGAGTGATGAGAGAATGAGCCAACAAACAATGAATAGTGGAGAAATCCTGAGGGAGGGAAATGATTACAGACAAACAGGTTGTTGACGCATTGCGTGGAGTGATGCACCCCGAGATCAAGCACAATCTGGTTGAATTGGAGATGATCAGAGACGTAAGCGTTGAGGACGAGGGGGTCGCGCTTACACTGGCACTGCCTTTCGCGAAAATTCCAATCAAAGACGACCTGGTGCGCATGGTCAAAGGGGCAGTCGCGAAGTTGGACGCAACTTTGCAGGTTGAAGTCAATCTGACCCAGATGAGCCAGAAGGAGCGTGCCGCGTTTATGA
>DFBV01000211.1:0-4631 GCA_002366755.1 Anaerolineales bacterium UBA3071 | reverse complement strand
TAGCCGTGCTGAGTGGAAAGGGCGGGGTTGGCAAATCGTCGGTGGCGGCGCTGCTGGCAGTGGCGCTGAATCGTCGGGGTGAACAAGTGGGCGTGCTCGATGCTGACATCACCGGTCCCAGCATCCCCATGATGTTCGGCCTCCATCAGCCGCCACTGATGAGTCCTACGGGTATCCTCCCCGCCGAAACCACTGGCGGCATCAAGGTAATGTCTATCAATTTGCTGCTGCCCAGCGAGGACGAGGCCGTCATCTGGCGCGGTCCACTCATCAGCAGCGCCATCAAGCAGTTCTGGAATGAGGTATTCTGGGGTGACCTGGACTATCTGATCGTGGACTTGCCCCCTGGCACCTCCGATGCTTCTCTGACAGTGATGCAGTCCATACCGCTCAGCGGGGTGGTACTGGTCACTTCGCCGCAGGACCTGGCGGGGATGGTGGTGCGCAAGGCGGCCGGTATGGCCAAACGTATGGGAGCGCCCATCCTGGGAGTGGTCGAGAACATGAGTTACGTTACCTGCCCCAAGTGCGGGGAGAAGATCGAGGTCTTCGGCCCCAGCCAGGCGTTCCGCACGGCGCTGAAGATAGGGTCGCCGCTGCTAGGGCAACTGCCGCTGGACCCTGAACTGGCCCGCCGCTGTGATGCGGGGGAGATCGAGGAGTATGAGGCGGAATTGTTCGAGCCGATCACCGAGCAACTGGTAGAGAGGGTGCCGCGGCGGAAGACGGCACCGATCTTTCCGTAGCTGTGGATGAGATGTGTGAATGAGGACCTATCTGGACTGCTACCCATGCTTTCTGCGCCAGGCGCTGGACGCGGCGCGGTTGGCCGGAGCCGATGAGAGTCAGCAGAAGGTGGTGCTTGACCGCGTGTTCGACGTGCTCAAGCAAATAGGGTCTTCGAGCACGCCGCCGGAGATCGGCGACCGGGTCCACCGCATCGTGCGCCAGGAAGTCGGTGACAGCGACCCATATCAGGCGGCCAAGGAGACCAGCACCCGCCAGGCGCTGGTGCTCTACCCTCGGGTGAAGGCGCTGCTGGCGGAGGCGGACGACCCGCTGGATGTGGCCGTGCGGCTGAGCATCGCCGGCAACATCATTGACCTGGGGCCGGATCAGGAGTACGACTTGTGGGGCACGGTAGAACGGGTGCTGGCCCAGCCCTTCGCGGTTGACAACAGGGGCGCTTTCCGCGAAACGCTCTCCAGGGCTGGGCAGGTGCTCTACCTGGCCGACAATGCTGGCGAGACAGTCTTCGACCTGGCGCTGATTGGGACGCTCGACGTGCCAGTGGTCTACGCGGTAAAGGGAGGCCCCATCCTGAACGACGCGACGCGGGAAGATGCACTGGCCGCTGGGGTGGATCAAGTGGCGGAGATCGTCAGCACTGGCTCAGATGCTCCGGGCACGATTCTGGGTCGCTGCTCGGAGGAGTTCCGACATCTGTACGACGATGCCGAACTGGTCATCGCCAAGGGGCAGGCCAACTACGAGACGTTGAGCGAAGAGGGACCCAAGGTGTTTTTCTTGCTGCAGACCAAGTGCCCGGTCATCGCCCGTGACATGGGCGTGCCGGTCGGGAGCATCGTGCTCAAGCAGGGCAGATGTAGGTAGTTTCTGGTGCAAGAGTTGAAGGAGGGATAGCCAACATGAAGAAAGTCGGCATCATCATCTGCAATCGCTACCATACTTGTGCAGGCGGGAAGTGCCTGCGGGCTCTGCAAAATCGTGAGGGGGCCTTCGCCCTGTACGAGGGAGAGGAAGTCGAGTTAGTAGGCTATACCACCTGTGGAGGCTGCCCCGGCGGCAACGTAGAGTATGCCCCGGCGGAGATGAAGAACAATGGCGCAGAGGTCATCCATCTGGCTACAGGCTTGGTGGTCGGCTACCCGCCCTGTCCGCGCCTGGACGCCTTCTGCGATTTCATCCCAGCCAAATACCAACTGGAGGTGGTTGTGGGTACCCACCCCATCCCGCAGAACTACTACCTGACCCACCAAGAACTGGGAACATGGCAGTCAGCCAGATGGCGAGAACGCATCCAGCACGTCTTGACGGACAAAGAGACACGGCTGGCGTACGATTGACAACGGAAGGAGGTGAGTGAAATGCCAGGATTCAATGGAACAGGGCCGCGAGGCCAGGGTGCGATGACCGGGCGCGGCGAGGGGTACTGTGCAATGGTGCTCCCTGAGTCGGGACAGGCGCCCTACGGCTACGCCGGGTTGCAGGGCACGCCTGTGCGCCTGGGAACACCGGCCGCCCGGCCCGTGATCGGGACGCGCTTCGCCCGCTGGCCGCGCCCGGCGATGCAGCGTGGGCGCTCGCTCGGCCGTGGACGAGGCCGCGGCGCGGGCAGAGGACGAGGCAGGCGGTTTACCCGGTGGTAAGTTGTAGTACGTCGGTGAGCAGCGATGGAAGGAGGTGAACGAGATGCCAGCAGGAGATGGAACTGGACCCGGGGGAATGGGACCAATGACAGGGCGTGGAGCCGGCTACTGCGCTGGCTACGGCGCACCCGGCTATGCGAACGCGATCCGTGGACGCGGCTTCGGCATGGGCTGGGGCCGTGGCCGAGGTGGCGGTTGGGGCCGGCGGAACTGGTATTACGCCACAGGGCAGCCAGGCTGGGCCCGCTTTGGGTATGCGCCGGCCTGGGGAGCGCCGCCGGCTCCGGCGTATGGCCCCTATGCCGCTCCGCCGACCCCGGAGCAGGAGGCCGAGTTCCTCAGGACGCAGGCTGGGTGGCTGAAGGAGCAACTGGATGCCATCAGCCAGCGCATCACGGAACTTGAGCAAGAGAAGTAGCCGCGTCAAGTGGCGAAATGCGTCAGGGCGGGTGATGTTGCCATTATGCTCCGCCACCCGCCCCGGGGCCTAAATTGGGTGAGGGGCCTGCCGGGCTCCTCACCCAGTGGACGAATCTGATCATGTTTTTCAACGGGAGGAATGCAAATGAGAATAGTCGTCACAGCCAACGGCGCAGACCTTGACGCGCCGGCCAGTCCGGTCTTCGGGCGCTGTCCTGCGTATGTCTTTGTGGATACGGAGACGATGGCGTTTGAGGCCGTGGAGAACCCGGCGGTAGGCGCCTCTGGCGGGGCGGGCATCCAGGCGGCCCAGTATGTCATTGAGCGTGGAGCGCAGGCAGTAGTAACCGGTAACATGGGGCCCAACGCCTACAACGTGTTCCAGTCCGCCAATGTGCCCATTTGCCTTTTCGGGGGCGGGACAGTGCGGGAGGCGACGGAGGCGTACAAGGCAGGGGCGCTTCAATCCGTCGCCGGAGCCAACGTCCAGGCCGGAATGGGGATGGGCCAAGGGATGGGCATGAGCCAGGGGATGGGCATGGGCCAGGGGATGGGCATGGGCCGCGGGATGGGTCGCGGCATGGGTCGCGGCATGGGTCGTGGAATGGGACGCGGGATGGGTCGCGGCATGGGTCGTGGAATGGGGATGAGCACGGGCATGGGTATGGGTATGGGCCGCGGCGTGGCTATGCCCCCGGCGGCTATGGAAAGCGGCCCTGCAACTACTGGTTCCAGCGAAGAAGAGATAGCGTCTCTAAAGGATACGGCCAACGCATTGCGCAAGCAACTGGCCGAGGTGACGAAGCGACTCGACGGGCTGGAAAAGCAGGGGTAGGATGCGCATCGTCCACATCTGAGGAGGGATCGGATGCTCAAAGTCGTGGGCATCATCGGCTACAAAAACAGCGGCAAAACCACGCTGACCCATGCTCTGGCCCGTGAACTGACTGGCAGGGGCAACGAGGTGGCCGTGATCAAGCACTCATCCCATCACCTGGACCACCCAGGGAAGGACACCACCGCGCTGGGGGAAGCCGTCAGCCAGGTGGGGTTTATCTCGCCGCAGGAGTCGGCAGTTTTCTGGAAGAAGTCATTGAGCCTGGAGAACATCATCCCCTACTTGGAGGCGGAGTTCATCCTCGTCGAGGGCTTCAAGGCGGAGAAGACCTTTCCCAAGATCGTCTGCCTGCGGGGAGAGCCGGACGACCGGGACTTGTTCGATGGCCTGGCTATCTGCGCCGTCGGGCCTGCCAACCAGGTGGAGCGGGCAACCGTTCCTTCCTTTGACAGGACTTCGCCGAGCTCAGTCGAGGCGCTCAGGACACCGCTCCTGGGTCGGGACGAGGTGGGCAAGATCGCTGACCTGGTGGAGGAGAAAGCCTTCAAGCTGCCCAACCTCAACTGTGGCGGCTGTGGGCACGAGCGGTGCTACGATATGGCCCGTGAGATCGTTGCGGGGACCGGCAGCGTGGGGGATTGCGTCTCCCTGCAACCGGCCACGGAAATCAAAATAGACGACCAGCCGATGCCTATGAACCCCTTTATCTCCAGCATCGTGAGGAACACGATCCTGGGGATGCTATCGCCACTCAAGGGTTTCAAGAAGGGAAAGATCGAGATCAGCACCTAATAACGCAAACAGCCACACGCGGAGCAGGCTTCCGTGCCGTTCGGCTGAGCTCAGGCCGAAGCCTGCCAGCAGCCTGGCAGGGCTGCTCCGCGTGTGGCTTTTACCTCGGTAGGAAAGGTGATGACAATGGTGTACGTTGACGAAACGCGTTGTACAGGCTGCGGCCTGTGCACGGACGTGTGTCCAACAGG
>DFBV01000276.1:2618-3227 GCA_002366755.1 Anaerolineales bacterium UBA3071 | reverse complement strand
GGCTGCTGGTTGCTGCCATCCGCATTCATGATCCATATCCCACCGCGATTCGACTTGAAGGCGATCATGCCTGGACGGGCCACCACCTTGGGAGTGGGCGGAATAGACCTGGCCACCGCCACATCGTTGACGGCAGATCCAACATCCGTCAGCTTGACAGCAACCCAGCCCTTGCTGCCGTCAGACATGCGAACATGGATCCAATCCCTGTCAGCGTTGCACTCCAGCACCGTGAGTTGATCGCTCTTCTGCACCTGACCCTGCCGCGGATAGTTGGTGCCCGGCCCACCTCGCACGTTCAGCGTATCCGCAGTGACCCGCGCTACTATACTGACAGGAGTTGGCGTTGGGCTTGGGGCTGTAGTGGCAGACGGCGTGTGAGTCGCAGCAGCAGTATCCGTCGGTGTGGGTGCAGGGGTTGTCGGCAGGGAAGTGGGCGAGGCTTCTGCCGCTTCAATAGTGCTGCGTGCCGCAGCTTCTGTGGCCTTTGCCTCCGCCTTCGCCGCCATGATCGCTGCCTGGGTCATTGCAGGGGCCACCTCATCAGCCGGTGTGACTGCTGTGGCAACGATTGGAGGCACTTCGGGACTCGTTGTGGCCTGGGGAGAA
>DFBV01000276.1:604-2591 GCA_002366755.1 Anaerolineales bacterium UBA3071 | reverse complement strand
CCGCAAAACCAGTAACGGCTTCCTGCTCTCCATGAGACACCTCCTCTTGAGACTTGCTAAAACAGTAGCAAAGGTCTGCCTCAAACCTGCGAGCCTAGAACACGCACCGTAAGTGATCCAGTTTGTCTCTTTCTCGCTCATTGGGTACACACCTGAATATAACCCAGGCGGGGCATGCGGTCAAGTGAGAGCGAGAGCGTCTATCCATTTTCGGAACAATATGCACGGTTTATGCACGTTTGCGTTTATAGGCGTGCATAACGTGTGCCCCGACCGCAGCCCTCTTTGCGCAATTTCCCTTCTCGCACGAGCCTGTTCAGCAGTCGGTAGGCCCTACCCCGTTCCTCGTCTTCCCACCCCAGCAGGTTACGAGACTCCCGGTTGGTGATTGAGCCATACTCACGCACGTAGTCCAGCACCAGTCGGACGAGACGATCTGCGGGTTCGAGCTCTACCCCTGCGTCCACCACCAGCGCATAATACGCCCAGCGCCGCGTGCCATGCATCTCCACCAGCCCCAGGTCCACCAGGCCGCGCAACTCCCGCGTGGCGTCTACCGTGGTGGTGTTATTCAACCGCCGGTAGTCGCTGTTGGTCATGCACTCGTTGGCCCGCAGGTAAGCCAGCGCCATCCGCTGCGCGTCATTGAGGGGGTAACCGGCGAACTGGTTGAGCCAGACCACCGTCTCCGGCTTCAGCAAGGTGTGGTTCTTGAAGATGACCCGAAACGATGCCCGGGTGTCACGGAACCGCGGCGGCTCCAGGTGGGCCTCTCGCATAGAAGCGATCATCATCGGGATGCCGGAACCCCGGTTCTCCACGACGCCCGTCTCCTCCAGCAAACGCATCAGGATCTGGTTGCGCGTGGCCAGTTCCACCTCCAGATTTTCCTCATTCACCGGGCCGTGCAGCCCGCCAGGAGTGATGACCACCAGCCGGTCAGCGTACATTTCGATGCGTACGTGACCACCCTGGGCCAAGGGGCTGTAGTCACGGTGAGCCACAGCATTGACAATGGCCTCGCGCACCGCTTCTTCCGGGTATTCCAACAGGGTACGGTGAAAGACGCCCTCGATCAGCGTGCCGTGACGCATGTTGACCACCACGCGCTGAACGGCATCGTCCACCATCTCATCCAGCCGGCCCTCGAACTTGCGGTTGTCCAGGAACCGCTCGCCGCGCGGCCCTTTCAGGCCAGTCTCGGTGCCGTAGTAGCGCACGAAGGTGATGGTCAGAGCCGGGAAATATCGCTGCGGCCACAACCCGAAGACGAGCAGACCGGCCAGCGTCGGATGGATGGCCCCGTTGGCCTGCACGGCAATCTCCAGGGCACACAGTCGCTCCGGAAAGGTCCTCGCGTCCAGGCGCAGCCGCTCCCACAGACGGGGCTTCTCCTGCCTGACTTGCGTCAAGTACACCTCCAACGGGGCTCGATCCAGGTCCTCGATGGTGGCAGAGCGCACCGGCACCCGGTCATATGCCGGCTGTCCACGGGAACTGACATAGGTGAAGATCTCATAATCAGTCATCCGGCGGTTGGTGTTACCCACGCGGATGTAGGAACCGCTGTTCATCCCGGCTGGGCCGTAGTGGCAAGGCTTGCGCCGGTAATCGCATTCCGGGACCTCGAACACGATCACTGGCTTCCCCTCCACCCGCATCACGACCGGGGCCAGGCGCAGCGGCGGCTCCATCTGTGAGGCCAGGTCGCTCAATGCGGCCAGCATCTGTTGAGGATCGGCCACACCCACAACGGCAAAGTCATGTGTCTCGTCAAGGCCCAGGATGACCACCCCGCCGCCGGTACAATTGGCAAAGGCAGACAGGGTCTCGTAGAGACGTCGGGGCAGGCCGCGTTGAGCGGCTTTCACCTCGACCTCTGAGCCCTCAAAGCGGTCAATCCGAATGGCACCGACCCAATCGAAAGCCTCTCGTTGGTCCATTCCATAACCTCTTCAAAGACTACCTGCTAACTGCCAACCTGATA
>DFBV01000276.1:0-505 GCA_002366755.1 Anaerolineales bacterium UBA3071 | reverse complement strand
TCTGCTGGGCGCGGCCGATGTCGGGCGTGGTGAAGAACTCCCGCGCCAGCGTCTCCCGCGGGCCGACCTGCACATCGCCGTAGCGCTGCTCGCTCTGATGCGCCCCCAGGAAGGTCGGCAGACCAGTGAAGGACGAGACCCTCATACCGCCCTCCCGATAGTAATCAATGCGCCCTTCCGCCACCACCGGCGTGCCGCGCACGTTCTCCAGCAGCCAGTTGATCGCCTGGTAGTCGTATGTCAGCTCGATGCGGTTCGAAGCGTCGGGCCAGGTGTAGGAGCCCACGCTCATGAAGGCCATGCCATCGAGCGTGCCCAGCGACGGACGCTCACCAGGGAAGCGATCGCTTACCCGCGCCGGCGTGCCCAACAGCAGGAAGGCCAGACTGGCCACTAGCAGCAGGGCGAAGGCCACTGACCAAAGGCTACGCACCCAACGAGATCGCCACGACTGCACCGCCCGCCAGACGCGGGGCAACGCCGCCGCCGTCCCCAACCCCAGCAG
>DFBV01000245.1 GCA_002366755.1 Anaerolineales bacterium UBA3071 | reverse complement strand
GGTGATGCTGCCTCCCACCACCAGGGCTACGTTCAGTCCATCGTGCAGTTCGGCATCGCTGAAGCCCAGCCGCACGCACTGGATGAGGTGGTAGTCAATGCAGTCGTTGCAGCGCAGCACTGTCGAGGCCACTAGCCCCAGCAGTTCCTTCGTCCTGCCGTCCAGCGCGCCATCCTCGTAGGCTTTGGTGTCCAGGTTGAAGAAGCGCTTGATCCCCAGGTGGTCGCAGCCCAGTATCTTCTCGTTCATCCGCCGGCGGTAGGCTCTGAATTCCTCGAGTTGCTTGGACATTGCACCTCCCTACTCCCCCTGTCACCTTGTCACCTTGTCTCCCTGTCTCCTTGTCTCCTGGTCACTTGATCTCCTCGGACACAGGCGAGGTGTCGCCCGGATAGGCTCGGTCCTCCAGCTCGGCCACGAACTTCTCCGCTTCTATGGCCGCGGCACACCCCTGGCCAACCGACGTGGCCACCTGCTGGAAGCGGCTGTCCTGAATCTCCCCTGCAGCGTAGACGCCGGGCACACTGGTCTGCATCATCGCGTTGGTGATCAGATACCCCCGCTCGTCCATGGCCAGTCTCCCCTCGAACAGTTGCGAGTTGGGAATGTGACCGACGTAGACGAAGATGCCATCGGTGGGCAGCTCGCTCACTTCCCCCGTTTTGACGTTCTTCAGTGTGAGCGAGGTCACCCTTTGGTCGCCGTTGATGGCGGTGACGACCGTATCCCAGATGAACTCGAACTTTTCGTTCTTGAAGGCTCGCTGCTGCAGGGCGAGGTGAGCCCGCAGTTGGTCGCGGCGATGGATCACCCGTACTTTGTTGACGTACTTGGTCAGGAAGAGCGCTTCTTCGATGGCGGCGTCGCCTCCGCCGACGACGGCGACCTCCTTGCCGCGGAAGAAGAAGCCGTCGCAGGTGGCGCAGTAGCTCACGCCGCGGCCGGTGAGTTCTTTCTCACCAGGTACCCCCAGCCGCCGGGGACTGGCGCCGGTGGTGATGATCAGCGCCTTGCAGCGATGCTCCTTCCCCGACTGCGTCTTGACGACGAAGGGATGCTCGTCTAGCTTCACCTCGGTCACCGTGTCCACGACGACGCGGCAGCCGAAGCGCTCCGCTTGCTTCTGCATGCGCTGGACTAGCTCTGGGCCGGTGATGCCGTCGGGGAAGCCCGGGTAGTTCTCCACCTCCATGGTGAGGTTCACCTGCCCGCCGATTTCGGATCCGGTGAAGAGCAGCGGTTCCATTTCCGAGCGGGCGGTGTAGAGGCCAGCGGTCAGCCCCGCTGGCCCGCTGCCGATGATGATGACTCTTTCTGTGGTTTCTGACATCTGACATTCTCCATGCTGTGTGTTACAGTGGTTAGGTTGCCGATGCTACTGGCCCAAATCATTCAGTTCGTAGAAGATAGCGGCAGCGGCGACGAGCCCTGCCGTCTCTGCTCGTAGGATGCGGTGGCCCAGGGTGATGGGCAGGATGGAATGCGTCCGGGCCAGCTTCACCTCCTCGGGCGTGAAGCCCCCTTCAGGGCCGATGAGTATTTGGATATTGGATATTGGGTATTGGGCGTTGGGCGCCAGAGGCTCGAAGCTGGCCTGCAGCACCGCTTTGAGGCTGGTGGCCGGTTTCTCTTCCCAGGCCAGGAGCGAGAGGCCGCCTGACGCCTCGGCCTGCTGGCACGCTTCGGCGAAAAAGAGCGGCGGTTCCAGCCGTGGCAGCCGCCCTCGCCGCGATTGCTCCGCCGCTTCACGGATGATGGTCTGCCAGCGCGCCAGCTTCTTGTGCACCGCCCCCGGATCACGAACCACACTGCGGGCGCAGAACATCGGCACGAAGGTGGTGATGCCCAACTCCGTGCCCTTCTGCAATACCCACTGGAAGCGTTCGCCTTTCAGCACCGCCTGGCAGAGGGTGATCCGCGTGTGGGGCTCGCCTTGCGCTCTTGCTCGCTGGACGATGCGTCCTTCGGCCTGTTCCCGCTCCAGTCGCTTCAGCTCGACCGTGTATTCCCAGCCGCTGTCGTCCAGCACGACGACGCGCTCACCCGGACGCAGCCGCAGCACATGCGTCAACTGGTGGACGATCGGGCCGGTGAGCGTCACTCGGTCGCCCTGAATGGCGGTGGGGAGTACGAAGAAACGGTGCATGGTGGTAGGTAGGTATCAGGTGGCCGTTGGGCCAGCAGGGCTAGCCAGTCTCCCTCCTCCAGACGCTCGGTGATAGCCAGCCGTTGCACTTGAAGCGCGGCTTCCACCTCAGGCGCTCGCGGCTGGATGATGCCGGAGAGAATCAGTCGGCCGCCGGGAGCCATCAGCTTCGCCAGGCCCTGGTCCAGCAAGTTGACAATGACGTCTGCAAGGATGTTGACTATAATGAAGTTCCACGTTTCAGGTTCGAAGGTCTCATGTTCCGAACCCCGAACCGGGACAGATCCTTCCTCCACACGTACAACATGGGCGACAGAGTTGACCTCCACGTTCTCCTGTGCCACTTTCACCGCCACTGGGTCAATGTCGCGGGCCAGGACGAAGCCAGCGCCCAGCTTGGCGGCGGCGATGGCCAGGATGCCCGAACCGGTGCCCAGATCGAGCACGGAGTCACCGGGGCGCAGGTGCTGCTCCAGCAACATGAGGCAGAGGCGGGTGCTGGGGTGCAGCCCGCTGCCGAAGGCCATGCCCGGATCCAGCTCGATCACCACGTCGCCAGGCGCAGCCCCTGACGCCAGCCAGGACGGCGTGATCACGAGCCGTTGGCCCACGCGCAGCGGACGGTAGTGTGCCTTCCACGCCTCGGCCCAGTCCGTCTCCGCCAGTTCCTGCACCTGTGGTTCGGGAAGGGGATAAAGCTGCCCCAGGTGCCACAGCCCTTCTTCGATGTGGCGGCGGAGGGTTCTTCCCTCCTCGCTGGCAGGCAGGTAGGTGCGCACTGTAATGATCGGTTGCGGTAATTCACCCAGGGCGTCGAATCCGCCGATTTCCACGATCGCGCCGCCGCGGCCCTCCTGCCCCGCATTGTAGCGGTTGAACAGCTCGCTGACCGCCTCGGCTCCCTCGCCGTCGCAGCAGACGCTGATTTCAATCCAGTTCAAGGTTACCCCAGTGCCTCGCCAATGACATCCAGCATCTTATCGAAGAAGCCCTTCTCTTTGCCCAGTTTGTCGCTGCCCAGCGACTGTCCCAGTTCGGTCAGCAGTTCTTGTTGCCGCTGGGTCAGCTGGGTGGGCACCACGACCCGTACGGTGATGTAGTGGTCGCCGCGACGATCAGGTCGCCGCATCTTGGGCACACCCCTGCCCCGCAGGCGGAAGACATGACCGCTCTGGGTGCCCGGTGGGATGCGCAGTTCCATCGGCCCGTCGATGGTCTGAGCGTTGATCTCCGTGCCCAGCGCGGCTCGGGCGATGTTGATGCGCTCCTCGGTCAGGATGTCGCTATCTCTGCGCTTGAAGATCGGGTGCTCTAGGACGTGCAACACGACGTAAAGGTTTCCGGCGGGACCGCGGTACACTCCGGGTTCGCCTTCTCCGGCCAACCGGATGCGGGTGCCGTCGTCCACGCCCGGCGGGATGGTGATGACCATCGTGCGGGCGACGCGCACCCGCTTCTGCCCCCGGCATTGACTGCAGGGCGAGGTGACGATCTCCCCTTCTCCCTGGCAGCGCGGGCAGGTGGTCACACTGACGAAGGAGCCCAGGATGGACTGCTGCGTGCGGCGCACCTCGCCTGTGCCGTTGCACTGCGGGCAGCGGATGGGTGTGGTGCCCGGCTCTGCTCCACTGCCTTTACAGCGAGGACAGGTCTCGTGGCGTGTGATCTCCAGTTCCTTCTCGGTGCCAAAGACGGCCTCTTCGAACTCCAACTTCAGATCGTAGCGGAGATCAGCGCCGCGCTGGGGGGCTCGGCGAGCGCGCCGGGAACGCGTCCCCATGCCGAAGCCGGTGAAAAGGTCTTCGAAGATGGATGTGAAGTCACCGAAGCCGCCGAAGTCGGACCAGCCTGTGCCTTGTGGGCCCGCACGGCCGAAACGATCGTACAGTGCCCGTTTTTCGCGGTCGGAGAGCACCTCGTAGGCTTCGTTGATCTCTTTGAAACGCTCCTCAGCGTCTGGGGCGGTGCTGACGTCAGGATGATACTCCCGCGCCAGGCGGCGGTAGGCTTGCCTGATCTCTTCTTCGCCGTCTCCTCGACCGACGCCAAGGATGTCGTAGTAGTCGCGTTTGTTGTTCATGGTTCTATAAGCTACGCTGAGCGTAGTTGCAGGGTTCGCCGTCGAAACATGATGCGTGAAATGTGATTCGTCATTGCGTATCACGCATCACGTTTCATCTCCCGGGTTTCATCCCCCGGAGTTGTCGCCCAATGGGTTCATGAAGCTGAGTGCTTGGCACGGTGCTGGGTCGAGCTTCGAGTCACTCCTCCCAACTGATGATCCAAGTGCACAGGCCAGCCAAAGCGATGGTGACCACGACCAACCAGGCCCATTGGCTGGGGTTGAAACCCACGTTCCAGGCTGCCCAGATCATGATCGCCACCATGCCGATGGCCAGGATGATCCACATGGAAAGCCGGGGATGTTCCTCCCAGAAACGGCGCAACACGTTCATGGTTCCTTTCCCTCTTTTGCCTTCATCAGCTTCTCCCACGCTACTTCCATTTGCCTACGTGTCTCTTCTATTGTGCCACTGTTGTCAATAACCACGTCCGCCTGGGCCACTTTCTCGGCCTGCGGCGGCTGGGCTTCCATGCGCAAGCGAGCTTCGGCTTCGCTCAGCCCTCGCTGGGCCATGACCCGCGCCCGTTGCTGTTCCGGGCGGCAGGTGACCACCCATATCTCATAGCAGAGTCGCTGCGCCATCCCCGATTCCAGCAGCTTGATTGCTTCCACGACAACTACCTCTGCTCCCGCTTGCTCGATGAGTTCCTGCGTACGGGCGAAAACCGCCGGATGAACGAGCGCTTCCAGGCGGGCCAGTGCCTGCGGGTCGCGGAAGACGATGTCTCCCAGCTTGCTCCGGTCAATGTGCCCACCCGTCTTCAGAATGTCCTGCCCGAACGTGTCCACCACCGCAGCGTAGGCGGGGCCATTGGGGGCAATGACGTCGTGGGCTAGTTTGTCGGCGTCAATGATCTGCGCCCCCAGCTTGGCCAGCATC
>DFBV01000040.1 GCA_002366755.1 Anaerolineales bacterium UBA3071 | reverse complement strand
TGTCTACTTCTAGAATGTTAGGCATCGGGTGTTCTCCTTTCTGTGTGTGCCATTCATTCCGATTGGCCGTTAGAGGGATCAAGGCCAGGCCAGGCATTCTGACCTACAGGCCCTGTTTCCCAATCATCCATCCCTTCGCAGTGGACTGCCAGCAGTGGCAGGCCCAGGTCTCGCAATTTTGTCAGCAGCCCGTATAGGGCCGACTGGTCAACGATGGGGCCGGTCAGAATTGTTTCGTTCCGCTCGATGTGCGTGATCGTCAAGCCCTCGAGCCAATCCGACCAATGCTCGTCAATCCGCCCCTTCACTCTAATCTCAACTTGTGGCATAGACTATCTCCTGAAATCCCATCATCGCTTGATCCGCCCCTCGCTGGTACGGCTTTCCTGCCTGAACAATCAGCCTCAGATCAGCTTTCCTCCGCCTTGCCAAAGAGCTGCCGCTTATCGAACCACGGCTTGACGATCAGGTACGCGCCGAGGACGATGAGCAGGACTGCACCTTCGAGCGTGTGCAACCCGAGCAACTGCAGTATGCCACTGATCAGCGAGATGACGCCCAGGAAGGTGGTGAAGCCGCTCATCTTGATCTTGTAGAAGTAGCGCGCCACGTTCAGCCCCAGCATGATGACGCCGACGCCGATGGACCAGACGCCCTTGGCTACCACCGTATGTGGCACAAACATGAACCCGCCTAGCATGACCAGGAAGCAGCCCCAGCCAATCGTCTCCAGGCGCTTGTTCAGAGCCACCTTCTCTTCATCAACGATTCTCGGTTGTGCCGCTTGAGCAGTTTCTGGCTCACGTTTTCCGGCGGTGGCCAGCAGCACGATGCCCAGGATCCCCAGGACAACCGGCGGTACCCAGGGCATGTTGGTATCGTCCACCATAAACATCAGCTTGTCGGCAGACAGTACAATGTTCAGCACTGCGAGCAGCGCCGCCAGGGCCAGACAGATGATCCCCCAGATCAGTCGTGACTTGTTCATTCTTGCTTGATCATCCTCCTTGTTTGTGAATTCGTACATTGGTCAACGACATCCTCGTTGACCGAATTCTTGCTTCCAGTATAGCAGCAGAGCGGGATCGTGTCATCACCCGTTATGGGCGATTCGAGGGTGATTGGCGGGTGATATGGAACGGGTGAGTGACGAGAATGGAAAATGGAGGATGGAGGATGGAAATTGGAGATTGGAGATTGGAGATTAGAGATTAGAGATTGGGTAGGGAGATCAGACAGCGCACTATGGCAAAAGGTCCAGTTCTCTGGCTTTGGCGGCTGCTTCACGGCGGTTGTGCACACCCAATTTGCCGTAGATGTTCTTGAGGTGGGTCTTGATGGTGTTGACGGAGACGCACAGCGTTTGCGCGATTTCGTAGTACGTCCAGCCTTCCACGAGCAACGGCAGGACTTCCAGTTCGCGCTCGCTCAGCGGCTCGATCAAGGGTTGGGCAGGGGGAGGAGCAG
Source organism: Anaerolineales bacterium UBA3071 (assembly GCA_002366755.1). Lineage (GTDB taxonomy): Bacteria > Chloroflexota > Anaerolineae > UBA3071 > UBA3071 > UBA3071. The sequence continues at coordinate 4,225 of DFBV01000040.1, read as the reverse complement.
AGGGGATTGGCGCCATCTCTGGACGTCTACGCTCCTGCGGTTCTGCTTCGAACGCGGCCAGCAGTTTGGCGACGTAGGCCGACAGACGCTGCAAGTTTTGTCCATCCACGTGGCGCGCTTGCTCTTCAATCCGCAATCTAAAATCCGAAATCAGCAATCGCATTGGCTCGCCTTTGTCCACGAAGGTACGGATGTAGCCTTCCGCTTGGGCCAGCGTCAGGGCATCGGCCAGGAAAACGAGGGCGGCGGTGGGCGTGGGCGCGGCCAGTGCTTGCAGCGCGCGTACCTCTACCACGCCGTATTGCCAGCCTGCACGAACGGCCGTCTCGTACCATTTTGCCAATTGCTCGGCCGCGGCCGCTTGTTCGTTCCGGGCCACGAGCAGGCGCGCCTGAGTGAGACCGAGCAGCGGGTAGAAGGGGGAAGCGTCGGCATCCTCTGTAGCTTGCTCCGCCCAGCGGATGGCTGTGGCTGTGTCATCCTGTGCCAGGGCGATCTGGACGTGACAGGCGGCGTTGCGGGCGCGCATGAGTGGGGGAACGTCGCTGTCGCGGGCCAACTGGTGGGCTTTCTGCAGCGCGTGCAGTGCAGCAGGAGCGTCGCCCCGGGCCTGCTTGACCCGTGCCAACGTGCGATAGCCGCCGATTTGAACCTCCACGTTGCCGCCGCGCTGACCCAGTTCGATCCCTCGCTGCAGGTGGTCGGCGGCGGCTTCCAGGTCATTCCATTCGTAGAGCAGAGCGCTCAGCTCATTGTGGGCGAGAGCGGTGGCAGGTGACTGTTCCCCTAACTGTATCGCTTGCCGATACAACTCCGCCGCCCGGTGCAGCCTACTTCGCGCTGCCTGTATCGTACCCAGGAAACTAAGGGCTGTCAGTCTGGCATAGTGGTTCCCCGACTGCTGGGCGGCGTGATCGGCCTCTGTTAGCGCCTGCTCCGCTTCCGTCACGTGACCGCTGCTCCAGTGAGCAATCCCTAAGTTCACAGCCACAACACTGCGTGATAGAAGGTCAGCCTGCGGCAAGAGCGACAATGCCCGCTGCGACAGTTCTATCGTGCGGCGGTCGTCGCCTCGGGCTCGCGCGATGTAAGCCTGCGCGGCGATGATCTCGCCGAGAAGGGCAGGGGCATCCTGGGCAGTCTGCTCGGCCTGTCCCAGGTAGGATTCGGCAGCATCAATCTGACCTGTTAGGACCAGCGCCCAACTGTAACTGAGGCAGAGCTGCGGACGGGCACGCATCTCCTCGTCCGGCAGCGCCTGGAGCCAGGCTAGCAGGGTGGTCACTTCGCCGCTCTTCAGCATGCTTTCGCTGACGTCGTGGATGAGGGTTGCCGCTAGCTCCCAGTCGGAACCGGCCAGAGCGTGCTGCACCGCGTCGGCGGGGAAGCCTTCGGCCTCGTACCACTGGCTGGCACGGTGGTGCAGCTCAGGCACAAGATCGCGGTGCGCACGACCCAGACGGTGGCGAAGCAAATCGGCAAAGAGCCGGTGATAGCGATACCAACGCCGCTCGTCGTCCAACGGGACGATGAATAGACTGGCCTGCTCCAGCCGTTCTAACGTCGCCTGCCCATCGGTTTGGCCGGTGACGGCGTCGCACAAGGGACCGGAAAGGCGGTTAAGGATTGAGGTTTGCAATAAGAAATCCTTGGTGCCCTTGGGCCGCTGCTGGAGGACTTCATCCGCCAGGTAGTCCAGGATGTAGCGATGGCTGCCGCTGAAGGACTGTACCCGCCGCTGCACGTCGTCGCGGCCTTGCAGGGACAGGGCGGCCAGTCGCAGGCCGGCGATCCAACCTTCGGTGCGCCGATGGAGGGCGGAAACGTCCACAGAGGATAGTTCAAGCTGCATCACCCGCCGCAGGAAGTCCGCCGTCTCTTCCTCCGCGAACTTCAGGTCAGCCTGCCGAATGTCCACCATCTGCCCACGCGCCCGCAAACGGGAAAGCGGCAGCGGCGGGTCTTCGCGGGTGGCGATGACCAGGTGCATCGAGGGAGGCTGGTGACCCAGGAGGAAGGCAAGCTGCTGATGAATGGGCGGAGCGCTGATAAGATGGTAATCGTCGAGAACGAGGACGAACGGGTGGGGCGTGGCGGCGATGTCGTTGATCAAGCTGGTGAGGAACGGCTCCGGCGTGGGCGGCTGGGGGGACTGCAACATCGCCTGGGCGGCCTGGCCGACGTTCGGGTCAATCCTTTGCAGGGCTGCCAGGAGATAGGTGACGAAGCGGGCTGGGTCGTTGTCGTTTTCGTCCAGGGAGAGCCAGGTGGCCTGTAGGGGCGGGGGCACCCCGCTCCCTGAGGGCGAGGTTACCTCGCCTCTACCATGGATCCATTCGGTGAGCAGCGTAGTCTTGCCGAACCCGGCCGGAGCGGAGATGAGGGTCAGCTTGCGATTCAAGCCCGCATTCAACCGCTCGATCAGACGCGGGCGTGGCACCAGCTCTGGACGGACGGGGGGGATATAGAGTTTGGTTTGCAGGAGAGGCCTGGCCATTTCACCCTCCCTGATAGCATTTCGCGGCCAACTTCACCCGTGAACCAGGAGTTTTGGATGCCACCATCTTACCACATCTTATGCATCCTTGCAATGTTGTTAGTGGTCATCCATTCGTTATATCTTCAATTCATCTTGGTCAGACTGGTCTTGACTGACCTTGTTGCCACCACGGAAAAATGTGGTATAATGTCCGGCATGGACAAGGGGGTATCAGGCATCGTGGAAGCGCAACGTCTATCATCCGTCAAGCTGTCCCAGCCGCGCCAGACAGCACAGGTCTGGTTGGCCGATGGCCGGGTCTACGAGGCACCGGTGGGCACGCCGCTGGAGACGTTCATCCGCGCTGCGGAGCCGGATCAGCCTGTTCCCATTGTCGCCGCCATCGTGGATGGCCAACTGCGCGAACTCACCTACCACGTCGAATCAGACGTGGAGGTCACGCCCCTATCCACTGCCACCAGCGATGGCATGCGCATTTACCGCCGTTCTCTCTCGTTCCTGCTGATCGTGGCCGCCCATGAACTGTTCCCCAAGGCGCGGGTGATCGTGGACCATTCCGTGCCCTTTGGCGGCTATCACTGCCGCCTGGAAGGACGAGAGGCACTGGCCCAAGAGGAACTGACCCAGCTCGAGGAGCGCATGCGGCAAATCGTCGCTGAAGACGCCCCCATTCGCAAAGACCGCATCCCGCTGCACGAGGCCATCGCCCTCTTCCGTGAGCGAGGCGACGACGATAAAATCCGGCTGCTATCCTATCGAAAGAAAGGGTATTTGACGACCTACAAGCTCCGTGGGATCCGGGACTACTTCCACGGTTACATGCTGCCTTCGACCGGCTACCTGCGCTGGTTCGCCCTCCGAGACTATCCGCCTGGCTTCATTCTCCAATACCCACGCGAGCGCAAGCCGCTGGAGCTGCAACCGTTCCTTGAATACCCCAAACTGGGCGCTGTTTTTCACGAGTACGGCGAGTGGATGCAGGTGATTGGAGTGCCGGATGTGGGGGCTCTGAATCAGACCATCGAAAACGGGCGCATTGGCGAGGTCGCCCTGGTGGCCGAGGCGCTACACGAGCAGCGCATCGCCCGAATCGCCTACGACATCGCCCGGCGGCGGGGGGCGATACGGCTGGTGCTCATCGCAGGTCCTTCCTCGTCCGGCAAGACGACCTTTGCCAAGCGGCTGGCAGTGCAGCTTATGGCCAACGGCGTGCATCCTGTGGCGCTGGGTCTGGATGATTACTTCGTGGACCGCGAGCACACGCCAAGAGACGAAAACGGCGACTACGACTTCGAAACGCTGGCGGCGCTGGATCTGGCGCTGTTCAACGAGCAACTGTTGCAGCTAATGGATGGTCAGGGAGTCGTTTTGCCACACTACAACTTCCGCTCGGGTAGGCGGGAGTTGGGCGAGACGCTTCGCCTGACGCCCGATCATGTGATCTTGATTGAAGGCATCCACGGGCTGAATCCTGAGTTGGTGTCCGACCTGCCCTCGGAGCGCATGTACCGCATCTTCGTCTCAGCGCTGACCCAACTCAACATTGATCGGCACAACAGGGTGCCCACCACCGATACCCGTCTGGTTCGCCGCATTGTGCGCGATGCAACCTCTCGCGGCTATTCGGCGCAGCAGACCATCGTCCGCTGGACCAGCGTGCGCCGCGGCGAGAAGCGGGACATCTTCCCCTATCAAGAACACGCCGACGTGATGGTCAACACGGCG
>DFBV01000071.1 GCA_002366755.1 Anaerolineales bacterium UBA3071 | reverse complement strand
ATGGAAGAAGCGATGCCAGAAGTACGCGCCGCGTACCGTGTCGTAGGTCCAGTTGGACGGCTCGGAGTCCAAGAAGATGACGCGAGTGTCTCGATACTTCTGATCCGTCTCGCTCCAGACGTACCAATCTCGGTACCTTTCATGCTCTGGGTGGTTGGGGTCGCGAGAAGCCTGGAACCAGGGGTTCTGGTCGGACGTGTGGTTGGGGATCAACTCCACGACGACCCGCAGTCCCCGGCGATGAGCCTCCCGCACCAGCGTGCGGACGTCATCCAGCGTGCCGTAGTCTGGATGGACGTCGAAGTAGTCGCTGACGTCGTAGCCGTCGTCCCGCAGCGGCGAGGGGAAGATGGGCAGCATCCAGATGGCGTCCACGCCCAGCCACTGCAGGTAGTCGAGCTTCGAGGTCAGGCCGGGCAGGTCGCCGATGCCGTCGCCGTTGCTGTCAGCAAAGGCTCGGACGAAGACCTCGTAGAAAACCGCGTCTTTGTACCAACCGCGGGGCATGAACCCTCTCCGCATAGATGCTGGAATGGCAACTACTCACGCTCCCGCCGGACATGGCTGTCCGGCGCCCTCGCAAGTCGGGATTCCAGCAAATTTGGCTGCTCCAAGCCTGGGCTTGGCAGTCCAGCCAAGCAGGCTGAGTAGTATACAAGTTACCTGGAGTGCATCGTCACCGACGATGCGACAAAGTCAGAAACTTCGCACTCCGTTTCAAGCAGAAGAAACCGAGCCAATAGAACAGGTCTATCCGCCCGGTTCCGTGCTTGTGCTGCTGTGCAAGCCCTTCATCTGCCCAAACGAAGTCTACCCCTTCACCGCACCAGCCAGCATCCCACGCACGAAGTAGCGCTGCAGGCTGAAGAACACGATCATGGGGAGGGCCATTGAGAGGAAAGCAGCGGCCGTCAGCAGGTGCCAGCCTGCACCCAAGGAACTCACCATGTTGCTGATCTGGTAAGTCAGCACAGGCTTCTGCCCACCCAGAAAGACCAGCGCCACGAGGAGATCGTTCCAGATCCACAGGAACTGGAAGATGGCCAGCGAGGCAATGGCCGGCACCGACAGCGGCAGTGCCAGCCGCCAGAAGGCCGTCCAGTGGGAGGCGCCGTCCAGGTAAGCTGACTCGAAAAGGTCCCTAGGCAACGAGCCAAGGAAGTTTCGCATTAGATAGATGGCATAGGGGAGCCCGAAGCCGGTATGGAACAGCCAGATGCCCACGAACGTGCCGTTCAAGCCTAGCTGGGCGTACACACGGGAGATGGGAATCAGCGTCATCTGCAGCGGTACGATCTGCAATCCGACCAGCAAGGCAAACAGCCACATGCGGCCGCGGAAGTGGAGCCAGGAGAAGGCGTAGCCAGCAAATGCGGCGAAGAGAATGGGCAAGATGGTACATGGAATGGCAACCAGCAAGCTGTTGAGGAACGCCCGTCCCATGCCTCTGGGGTTCAGCAGGTCGCTGGCAGTGCAGGTCAGATCGAGCGCTTGCTCCCCCGTGGCGCAGTCCTGCGCATAGGTAGTCCTGCCTCGATAACCCATCATAGCATCAACATAGTTACTCAGGGTAAACCGGGGACGAGCCTCAATCCCGGAAATGCGCTTGAGATAGTCCGCAATGTCAGCCGCTCGCTGCTGGTCCGGCATCGGGGCATCCTCCAGGTGGGGTTGTCCCTCAACCTCTTGCTTGAGCATGGCCAATAGCTTTATGGACCGGGAGTACTTGGTTATCAGTTCTGCATCGGTGAGATCTGCCGTGGCAATGGCTTTGCCATCTGATCCATGGCAGGAACCGCACGTCTGCGAGTACTCCTCAGCGCCCCTGGGCGGCGAAAGGGCCGTCCACCAGCCGCTCTGATTGATGTCTTGAAAGGGGCGTAACGACGTGACCAACAGGCCGATAGTAGGTATCAGCCAGATCAAACAGAGCCCGATGAGCACAGCGTGGGTTGGAAGACCTCCAAGGACCTTTTTGAAACGATCAGCAGTCATCGTATGGCCTCCTGTTCTCGGAAGCGACGCACGTTCCAGATCATGAACGGAATGGTGAGCAGGATCAGAACCACGGCAATGGCGGCTGATCGTCCACTCTGGTGACTGACGTACATTTCGCCGTACATGCGGTTAGCGATAACTTCCGTGCCGAAGTTGCCGCCAGTCATCACATACACGATGTCGAATATCTTCAGCACGTTGATGACCATGGTGGTGACCACAACGGCAATGGTGGGCATGATTATCGGCACCATGATCTTCCAGAACACCCTCCACTCGGTGGCCCCGTCCACGCGCGCCGCTTCGAGAATCTCTGTGGGCACGCTTTTCAGGGATGCCGAGAGGATGGTCATGCAAAAGCCAGTCCACATCCAAACACCCACTATGATCAGGGCGAAGTTGTTGATGGCCGGTTCGCTCAGCCAGGACACGGGCTCTGCCCCCAGCGAGGTGATGATGGCGTTCAACATGCCAATCTGAACCTGGCCGGTGCCGTAAGTGTAGACAAACTTCCAGATGATACCGGCGCCTACGAACGAAATGGCCATGGGCATGAAAATGAGCGCTTTGGCCAACGCCTCATACTTCACCCGGTCGGTCAGAACGGCGATCAGCAAGCCCATGCCAACCGTGCCACCCACCATCAGAATCATCCATAGTAAGTTGTTTCGGAAGGCACTTAGCATGATTGGTGAGGTCAAAGCGTAACGGAAATTCTCAAGGACGCCCCAGCACGATTCGCCTGCCACACAGGCGGTTGCCGCGGATTGAGTTGCATCCGCGTTTTTGAAGCTCAAGAGAAAGGTGTTGAATGCTGGATACACGATGATCCCAGCCATGATCAGCAAGGCTGGGCCAACGTACAGCCACGGGGCCACCTTGCCTTGCTTCATGATTGTCGGAACCCGGTAATCCTTTGTAGTCATGGAGGCCCTCCCTGATTGGTACCTGAACACAGAGACTATTGTATGTTGTCAGGTGCAACGCACTTCGGTTGTGGAATCAGGCTATTCTGAAGCGCGATTCGGTCAAGCAAACGGCCGAATATGGAGCGAATCAAGTGCGTTGCACCTGATTTCACGAGAGAAGCTGGGGACGATCCCCGATTGGGAATCGCCCCCAGACTTGGTTCACGTGTTTCTGTTACTGCACGGCCTCGGCCTGCACCTTGGCTGCTTCAGCCAGGGCGCTGTCCAGGTCGGCGGCATCGTTGACGTAGTCCACGATGGCCTTCCATTCCGCCTTGCCGAAGCCTCCAGGAATGGTGTCCCCGATGTCAGGCGTGAAGCCCGTGGCCGAAGCTAGGATCGCACCCTTCTTGGCCAGCGCCGCATCCGCATACATCCCCGCTGCCTTGCTGTTGGGCGAAAGATCAAACCCCACT
>DFBV01000226.1:4938-9774 GCA_002366755.1 Anaerolineales bacterium UBA3071 | reverse complement strand
CACGCCGACGGACACACCCACAGCAACTCCGACACCGCACCGCGTTTATCTGCCGCTTCTATGGCGGCAGGGCTAAGGCCCACGCTCATCCTTGACACACAGACCCACTTGCTGTACAATGACCGCCGTCAAAAAGCAACCCGCTACCTGAGACAAGGAGTGACATCCCGTGGATCGCGTACGCATCGGCGTCATCGGCGGCAGTGGTGTCTACGATATGGAAGCACTGCAGGACAAGGAAGAGATCACACTACAGACCCCTTTCGGTTCGCCGTCCGGCCCTTATGTCGTGGGCACGCTGGAAGGGCAACAGGTGGCCTTCCTGGCCCGCCACGGCCTCGGCCACTTCATCAGCCCCACGCAACTCAATAGCCGCGCCAATATCTGGGGCTTCAAGATGCTGGGCGTGGAGCACCTCATCTCGGTCAGCGCTTGCGGCAGCCTGAGAGAGGAATACGCTCCGGGTCACATCGTCATCCCCGATCAACTCTTCGACCGCACGCAATTGCGCTCGCTCAGCTTCTTCGACGATCCGCTCCACGGCACGGGCGGCATCGTGGTGCACATCTCCATAGCCAATCCATACTGTTCCTTCTTGAGCGACGTCCTCTATCAAGCAGTGCAGGCCACGTCCACCCCTGTGCACAAAGGCGGCACCTTCGTCGTCATCGAGGGGCCGCGCTTCAGCACCAAGGGGGAAAGCCGCATCTTCCGACAGTGGGGGCTGGACATCATCGGCATGACAGCCATTCCCGAAGCGTTCCTGGCCCGGGAGGCAGAGATGAGCTATGCAACCATGGCCCATGTCACCGACTACGATGTCTGGCACGAAACGGAGAAACCGGTGACGGTGGAAGCCATCATCGAGACGTTGCTGCGCAATGCGGAGGTAGCCAAGCAGGCAGTGCGCAACGCTGTGCGGGCGCTGAAGGACGCCCCGCCGTCGCCCTACGCCAACGCCTTGCAGTATGCCATCATCACCCGGCCCGATCTCATCGCGCCGGAGGTGAAGGAGAGACTCGGCCTGCTGCTAGGCAAGTATCTGAACTAGTATGCCAAGGGCGGCCTTGCGGCCGCCCTTGCCCTCTCTCATTTCGTTCATATACGTGGAAGCCAACGAAGCACGAAGGACGAATGCCCGCCCCCTCCTACCCAAAGGTCACGTATTCGCCCCTGATGACCTCCCCTCGCTCCACGCCGAGGAGTTCCAGCAACTCGCTGATCAACCCCGCTTTCTTCACCGCGTCGGCCTGCGACCAGGTGCGGCTCTTGATCTCCAGGAACGTGCCCCCCGGTGGGCGGGTCAGCTTGTCCAGGTTGATCGCGAATCGCTCATCCTGGTACAGGATGCGGTAGCGGGTGCGCCACTTGACGACTTCTTGGATCCGATCCGGCTGGAAGTATTCCCGATAGAAGCGCAGCGAGTGCGCCGCTGGCGAGGTGAAGCGCGAGCGGGACAGGATCACCGAGTTCTCGTACTCCCGCTCCCGGGTCGGCCCGATCAGCGTCAGGCCGTACTCGGGCGCCACATCGAGCGCCGGACCCAGCCGCTCTACCCCATCGGATCGTTCCACCAGAACATTGTCCTCGCGATAGCGCACGTAGCCCTTCTGCGGATCATCGAACAGGAAGTAGGTGTCGAACTGCTGGCGCGTGCTGCGCTTGACCAGCTCGACGTCCAATTCGCCCAACCGTTGCTCGACAGCCGCAAGGTCGGCGATGCCCACCTTCACCTGTATCTCGTAAGTCTCCTCCCGCTCCAACCCGCCCAGCGCCACCAGCTTGTCCATCAAGTTCTGCTCGCGGTGGTAGACGAAATCGTTGATACGCTCGCCGATGCGCCGCGCCTCCGCTAGCACCTCCGCCTCGTCCACGGTGAGCAGTTCCCGCTCCCGCATCAGCAGGCGGCCATCGACGAGCACGTGGCGCACGTCGCTCCCCTTGGCAGCGTAGACCAACTGCGAGTAGATGCTGTCCGGCCCCAGAGCGAAGCGGGGCGTCAGATGCGGCCCCTGCAAGTCCAATACGGCGATGTCCGCCCGCTTGCCCGGCTCCAGCGAGCCGATGAGTCGATCCAGCTTCAGCGCCCGCGCCCCCTCGATAGTGGCCATGGCAAACGCTTCCCGCGCCGGCAGAGCCGTCGGATCGTAGGAAACCCCCTTGGGCAGCAGCGCCGCCAACCGCATCTCCTCGAACATGTCCTGATCGTTGTTGCTGCCCGGCCCGTCGGTACCGATGCCCACCGCTACGCCTGCCTGGCGCAACCTCAGCACGGGAGCCACCCCCGAAGCTAGCTTCAGGTTGCTGGTGGGATTGTGCGATACTCCCACCCGCTTGCGGGCCAGCAAGCGCATTTCCGCCTCGGTGACATGCACACAATGGGCAGCGATCACCTTTGCCTCCAGTAGCCCAAGCCCATTCACGTACTCCACCGGCGTTTGGCCGTGCAGCCGCCGGCTCTCCTCTACTTGGTCGGCGGTTTCGGAGAAGTGGGTGAGCAGCGGCACATCGTAGCGCCGAGCCAGCGCCGCCGACTGTTGCAGGATTTCCACCGTGCTGGTGTAGGGTGCATGGGGCGCCACCGCTGGCACGATCAGGCCATGCCCGCGCCAGCGCTCGACGAAGTCGCGGCTGTAGGCCAGGCTCTCATCATAGCTGGCCGCATCGGGCGAAGGGAACTTGAGGATCGTCTCCCCCAGAATGGCCCGCAATCCCGCCTCCACAGTGGCCTGGGCGACCTCGTCTTCGAAGTAGTACATGTCGCAGAAGCAGGTGGTGCCAGAGCGAACCATCTCCACGCACGAAAGGAGCGTGCCCCAGCGGCAGAACTCCGGCCCCACGAACTCCCGCTCCACCGGCATCATGTAGCCCAGCAGCCAGACGTCCAGCCGCAGGTCGTCGGCCATGCCGCGCAGCAAACTCATAGGCACGTGGGTGTGCGCGTTGATAAGGCCCGGGATCACCGCGCGCCCTGCGCAATCCAGTGTCTCATCGGCCTCGTAGGCCGCCGTGATCTCGTCTGCCGGTCCCACGGCCACGATCTCACGTCCCCGCACGGCCACTGCCCCTTCCTCCCAGACGTCGAACGCGGCGTTCATGGTAACCACCACGCCATTGTGAAGAACCACGTCTACCTTAGCCATTCCCTGTTCCCTCCTGCATAGTGCATCGTGCATCCTGCCTCTTGCTCCCTGCTCCCTTGCTCCCTGCTCCCTTGCCCCCCTGCTCCCTTGCCCCCTTGCTCCCCTGCTAGCCCACTGCCCAGGCTGCCACTAACATCCCCGCCCACCACCAAATCTGCGCCCGCTGCCGGTACTCGTGGGCACTGAGGCCTTCATTTTCGTCCTCCTCTCCCCGATCCACCCACGGCTGCCAGGCCAGCGGAGCCAGCAGTGTGATTCCCAGCGCGCCCGCCGCCATCGGCTGCTTGGCAGCAACCGAACAAGCCAGAGGAATGAACTGAGCCAGGTTCACCAGCCAGAGCCCGCGGCGGCCGTGCAGCGCCAGCGAACTCGCCTGCAGCAGCACATAGCCCGCAGCCACCACCAGCGGCAGCACCGGCCAGGCAAACCCGGCGAAGAGCAGATGGCCCAGGAGCCAGGCCAAGCCGATTTCGAAGAGGGACTGGGCCAGCGCGCCGCCCCAACGACGTGGCAGGAGGATACGAGCCAGAGACGCTACCAACAGCGCGAGCGCTGTCGTCACCAGTGCTGCTGGCCCCAGCAGCAGTGCCAGGCCCACCGTGAACAGCAAGTTCATCAGCAAAGCCCGCCAGGCCGCTGTCGGCTGCGTCTCCTTCCGCTGCCCGGCATCGCCCGCCAGCCAGCGCCAAAGGCGTGATACGGGCGACTCGGGCGCGACGTAGGGCAGCGGCAGCAAACGCACTGTGGGCACCGCGTGCCCTTCCGAAGCGAGGCTATGCTGCCGCACCAGCAAGGTCCATAGTTGCCCCCACAGTCCATCGGCCAAGATGATGGCCAGCAAGAGCAGCAGGCCGTCCTTCCGCTGCCAGCGCAGCCCGCCCGAAGCGAGCGCCCCCGCCAGCGTGGCCCACGCGGGCGCCGGCCGAAACGGCTGCCTGGCCAGCCATACCCGCAGCCCCAACACTGAATGACTATCGCGCCCTCGTTCTCTTTGCACCACCGCCAGACTGCCCTTTCCAAGACTCCAAGTTAGGGGACATTATACCACAAGACATCATAGGCACAACTCGTCCCCCCGCCTATGACATCTCAGCCGATTGATGATCAACTGTGTTGCGATCAGCGCTACCGCCTGCGCTTTTTGGGGCTCCAGGCTGGTTGTGCTATACTATCGCTGCACGCCAATGGCTATGTTAAACGGCCACTCCGTTCCCCTTCTCAAACGCGCTACCTTGGTCCCGCTCATCAACACTTCCGAAAGGAGATGCATCATGAAGACCAAAGGCATCAGCACCCTGTTGATTCTCATCTCGTTGCTGCTAGCCTGCTGCGCACCAGCAACGCCGAACCTACCCAACCCAGCATCCGTCTTCTGCCAGGAGCAAGGCGGCACGCTGGAAATCCGCACCGGCGACGATGGTGGCCAGGCAGGATACTGCATCTTCCCCGACGGCAGCGGGTGTGAGGAATGGGCCTTCTTCCGAGGCGAATGTGACCCCGGTGAGCCTCAGATCGGCATGCCCAATCCGGCATCTGTCTTCTGCGAAGAACAAGGCGGCACGCTGGAAATCCGCACCGGCGACGATGGTGGCCAGGCAGGATACTGCATCTTCCCCGACGGCAGCGGGTGTGAGGAATGGGCCCTCTTCCACGGCAAGTGTGCTCCCAAGAGCGACTACCAGCCCCTGAGTGC
>DFBV01000226.1:256-4811 GCA_002366755.1 Anaerolineales bacterium UBA3071 | reverse complement strand
TTCGAGAGCTTCCTAGCCGTTGCTGACGCCCTGAAGGGAGTGCTCGAAGCCCAAGGCTGGGAGGCAGATATGCAGTACACTGCCGACGGGCCCACTGGTACTGGCACCGGTTTCCACCAAGCCAATGGGCTATGCTTGCTGAGCGTGGGCTGGGAACCGTCGGAGGATGCTGATTGCCCAGAAGACCTGCCGATATCGGCGTGCGATCTGGCACCTGAACAGCAACTGTATACCATTGTCCTGCACTGTGCCCAGGACATATCGACGGGGCAGTAGCTTCCGGGGCATCGCTTCACCCCAGACCAAAACGTCTCCTCACTTGCGCTTTTGCCTGTTCTGGGGTATAAATAGGCTGTCGCTGGCACACAGCAACACACTCACTCGAAACGGCAGCGGCCTGGCGGCCTCATGGGCCGCCAGGCGTTTGCTTGTCATCATGCGTAAATGGATGTCTTCACGCTCGATATGTTCTTCAGTCCCGAATCCGTAGCCGTCGTCGGTGCATCGCGCAACCCGACCAAGCTCGGCTACGGGGTGCTTCACAATATCATCCAGTACGGCTACCCGGGCCGTGTCTATCCCATCAACCCCAAGGCCGACGAGGTGCTGGGCCAGCCGGCCTACCCCAGCATCCTGGACGTGCCCGACCCCGTGGAACTGGCCGTGATCGTCGTCCCGGCGAGATACGTTGCCTCTGTGCTCGAGGAATGCGGCCAGAAAGGGGTCAAGGGCGCAATCATCATCTCCGCCGGCTTCCGCGAAGTGGGCCGCGAGGGCAAGCGCATGGAGAAGGAACTGGTGGACATCGCCAGGCGCTACTCCATGCGGCTGATCGGCCCCAACGTCCTCGGCGTGATTGATACCATCGGCCGCCTGAACGCCTCATTCGCCATGGGGATGCCCCGACAGGGCACCATCGCCTTCATGTCTCAATCGGGCGCGCTGTGCACCGCCGTGCTGGACATGGCCCTGGCCGAAGGAGTGGGCTTCTCCCACTTCGTCAGCCTGGGCAACAAAGCGGACACCAACGAGATCGACTTCTTGGAAGCGTGGTGCGACGACCCGCACACTCGCGTCATCGTGGCCTATCTGGAGGGGATCGTTGACGGTGCCCGTTTCATGGACGTGGCCCGCCAGGTGACCCGCCACAAACCCATCGTGGCCATCAAGTCGGGTACCACCAGCGCCGGCTCGCGTGCCGTCTCCTCGCACACGGGCACCTTGGCCGGCTCCGAGCGGGCCTATGATGCCGCCTTCAACCAGGTGGGCATCATCCGCGCCCGATCGGTGGAGGATCTCTTCGATTATTCCATCGCCTTCGCCCGCCAGCCGCTGCTGACCAACGATCGCATCGCCGTAGTCACCAACGCCGGCGGCCCGGGCATCATGGCCGCCGACGCCATCGAACGGGCGGGACTGCAGCTCGCCTCACTGGAACCAGAGACTCAGCACTTGCTGAAAGAGAAGCTGCCCGCCGCAGCCAGCGCAGCCAATCCCATTGACGTTCTGGGAGACGCCCTGGCCGACCGCTACAAGCTCGCGGTCAACGCTGCACTGAACGACCCCAACGTGGGCGGTGTCATCGTCATCCTCACGCCACAGGTGATCACCCCGATCGAAGAGACCGCCCGCGCCGTGGGCGAGGCGGCAAGCCAGCACGACAAGCCGATCATGGCCTGCTTCATGGGCGAGGCCACGGTGGGCGCTGGCGTGGACATCCTCAACGAGATGAAGGTGCCCAACTATCGCGTGCCCGAACGGGCCGTGGCGGCGCTGGCAGCCATGAGCCGCTATCGGCAATGGCGAGAGCAACCGCCGCTGGAGATCAAGCGGTTCCACGTGAACGACGAGAAGGTGCAAGAGATCCTCGACCGCGTGCGGGAGGAGGGCCGCGTGACCATCGGCGACGCCGAAGCGCGAGAGATCCAGCAGGCCTATGGCATCCCCATGCCCGACTCGGTGCTGGCCAGCACGGCCGAGAAGGCTGTGGCCGCCGCCGAGCAGATCGGCTACCCCGTGGTGATGAAGATCGCCTCGCCGGACATCCTGCACAAGACCGACATCGGCGGCGTGAAGCTAAACCTGAACAGTCCCGAAGATGTGCGGGACGCTTTCGATCTCCTCGTCTTCCGCGCCACCCGTCACATGCCCGACGCCGAAATCTGGGGCTGCCTGGTACAGCAGCAGGTGCGCGGCGGCAAGGAGATCATCCTGGGCATGAGCCGCGACCCGCAGTTCGGCCCACTGCTCCTCTTCGGGCTGGGCGGCATCTACGTGGAAGCGCTGAAGGACGTGACATTCCGCGTGGCCCCAATTGACGAGCGGGAAGCCGGGGACATGATCAGCGAAATCCGGGCCTACAGTCTACTGCGGGGCGTCCGGGGCGAAGCGCCGTCGGACATGCAGGCCATCGTTGACACACTGCTGCGGGTTTCTCAGTTGGTCACCGACTTCCCCGAAATCGCCGAATTGGACATCAATCCCCTGATTGTCTTCGAGCGGGGGAAAGGAGTCCTGGGCATTGATATGCGGCTAGTGCTAGGGTAGAAAGTAGACAAGTACACACGTAGACAAGGGATCTCTCCACACCCTGGCTGACTGCCAGACCAGGCGTGAAACGTAATGCGTAAAACGTAATCTTGCTTCACGTTTTACGTTTCACGCTGACTACTACAGGAGCAGCAAACATGGCGACTCTTTATGTCACTTCAAGCGAGACCTTCTCCGGCAAGAGCGCACTCTGCATCGGGCTGGGGAAGCGATTCCAGCGCGACGGCCTGAAAGTGGGCTACATGAAACCCGTGAACACGCTGGCACAGAGCCGCGCCGGTGCACCCTACGACGCGGATGTGGAATTCGCCAAACAGACTTTTGATTTGCCCGAGCCGGTGGACATCCTCTCGCCTGTGGCCATCACGCCGCAGCAAGCGGAGGCCATCCTGAAGGGAGAGGACAAGACCGATTATGAAGCTCGGCTGCTTGCGGCCTGCAGCCAGGTCTGTCAGGATCGAGATGTGACCATCCTCGAGGGAGGGTACAGCCTGCGCGAAGGCTACATGGTGGGCCTGCCCAGCCCCTACGTCGCGTCTCTGCTCCAGGCCAAGGCCATCACCGTGGCTCGCTACGTAGAACGGCAGGCTGTGGATCAGATCCTCACAGCTCAGAAGCGGTTGGGGGACAACCTCATCGGTGCGGTGATCAACGCCATCCCGCGTCAGCGCATGGAGTTCGCCCAGACGGTGCTGAAGCCCTTCCTGGAAGCGCGAGGCGTGACTGTGTTCGGCTGCCTGCCCCGCGAACGGTTGCTGCTGGCCGTGAGCATCGGGGAACTGGTCGAAGGGCTGGACGCACAGGTGCTTTGCTGCGCTGACCGCATGGACGATCTGGTGGAGCACCTGATGGTGGGGGCCATGACCGTGGACAGCGCTCTCTCCTACTTCCGCCGCCGGCCGAACAAGGCGGTAATCACCGGCGGCGACCGCTCGGACATCCACCTGGCGGCGCTGGAGACGAACACTCGCTGCCTCATTCTCACGGGCAACCTCCATCCCAGCCCACTGATCCTGAGTCGAGCGGAAGATGCCGGTGTGCCCATATTGCTGGCCCGACGCGACACGCTCTCGACCGTAGAGATTGCCGAGCAGTTCTTTGGTCGCAGCCGCTTCCAGCAGGACAAGAAGGTGGAACGCTTCTGCAAGATACTGGATGAGAAGTTTGATTTCGATGCGCTGTACCGGGCGCTGGAATTGCAACCCAAGAAGTAGTACGTGACAAGTGATACGTGATGCGTGAGAGGCAAGCGTGGCAATTGGGTCACGTTTCACGCCTCACAGATCACCGCGTGGCTGGCAGCCTCACGCGGAAGTTCCCTATCAACCTGCCAAGAACAAACGGACGTCTGGAGACAAGTCATGACACTGATTGAAGAGATCATCGCTAGAGAGATACTGGATTCCCGTGGCAATCCCACTGTGGAGGTCGAAGTCCTGCTCAGCAGCGGGGCGATGGGCCGGGCCGCCGTGCCTTCTGGCGTTTCCACCGGCGTGCACGAAGCGATGGAACTGCGAGACGGCGACGCAGGTCGCTTCGGCGGCAAAGGGGTGCTCAAAGCCGTAGAAAACGTGAATCTGACGATCGCCGAGGAATTGTGGGGCTGGGATGCGCTGGAGCAGACCGCCATTGACGAGTACCTCATCGAACTGGATGGCACCCCCAACAAGTCCAAACTGGGAGCCAACGCTATCCTGGGCGTGTCGCTGGCCGTGGCCAAGGGTGCCGCACAAGCACTGGGACTGCCGCTCTACCGCTATCTGGGCGGGGTCAGCGGTCGCACGCTGCCCGTGCCGATGCTGAACATCCTCAACGGCGGCAAGCACGCCGTCGATTCCACCGACTTCCAGGAGTTCATGATCATGCCCGCGGGCGCGGGCAGCTTCGCCGAGGCGCTGCGATGGGGCGTCGAGATCTACTATAGCCTCAAACAGGTGCTGAAGGGCAAGGGCTACGGTACCAACGTGGGCGACGAGGGCGGCTTCGCCCCCTCGCTGGGCAGCAA
>DFBV01000226.1:0-142 GCA_002366755.1 Anaerolineales bacterium UBA3071 | reverse complement strand
TGAAGAAAGAGGGGCGGGAACTCAGCGGCGAGGAGATGGTAGCCTTCTACGAGGAGTGGGTGGACAAATACCCCATCATCTCCATCGAGGATGGCCTGGACGAAGACGACTGGGAAGCCTGGTCGCTCCTGACGGCGCGCAT
>DFBV01000160.1 GCA_002366755.1 Anaerolineales bacterium UBA3071 | reverse complement strand
CCCCCCGCGGCATACGCGCCGCGGTGAGCTGTTGTATTCTGGCAAAGCCTGGTCCTGGGACTGTTCTCTGGCTTCTACTGCACTGGTGTCTCCATGTCCAAAGGGACGAGTTGAATCCAAGTCTGTCCTGGTCTGAGAGGGAATGGAGTGCCATCGTGGTACACGAAATGCAGCATGTCGTGACGGTCGCTGCGCATCCAACGGATCTCGTACGCCTTGCCATCACGCAGTGCCATCGCTGGCCCGTCGCCCCAGAGTTGAATCTGGATGGAGAGGGAGCCCAACGAATCCTCAATGATGTCCGTTTCCACATGGTGCGCGCCGACGATGACCACGTTTGCCGGTGCGTGCTGAGTGCCGCTTGAGGCTTCCACGTGCGGTTGGTCTGCGATCCAACGCCGCCAGCCCCCCAAGGCGGCGTCATACTCATAGCGCACAGGTGAAAGCCTATAGGGAATGTCCACCTTGCTGGCATCCTTGCCACCATCTGGCGGCTCTGCACCAAAAGCCAGCCCATCAAGCTGTTGACGTTGGTTCAGCCCACGCTCCGCAGTGACTTGCCAAAGCAGCTTGGTGTCAGTGAACAACGTATGTTCATAGAGCCTGTCCTCTTGGGGTACGCGGTAAGTGCCAGGATCATTCCACAACGGATCGGGCGAGAGTTGACGCTCCCTGAAATCAGCGTCCTTGAACTTGGGTACCAGGCCTGGGCTGACACCGGAGAACACCAGCATGGATTTGTACATAGCTGGGATTTCGAGATCAATGAACCGTGCGCTGCGCATGGAACCAATGAGCTCTGCATCCTGGCAGAGATAGAGGGCCGTAAAACGGGTGATTCCTCCCTCAGCCAGGTGTTCAAAAACGATGTCTGCTTTGGCGAGGCCTGACTGGGGACGCGTCGGCAGGCTGTTGGAGATTTTCACCGCCAGTGGCCGTCGCGCCAACTTGGCTGGGTCATCTACTGGTAGCCCTGTCAGTGGACAGAGATTCTCTGCAAGCGTCGGAGCGGGGACCACAGTGATGCGTGGCGTGGGCGGGACGGGCGTCGGCGTCGCGGTAGGCGGCATGGACGTCGGCGTGGCGCTGGGACGGGTCGTTGGCGTGACTAGCGGTGTCGGCGTGGCCGCGGGCAGGCGCGGCGTCGCTGTGACCGCCTCGTCCGTTGCCGTGGTCTTGGGGGTCTTGGTGGATGTGGGCGTGGCTTGCCCGCTGCTGCGGCAGCCGTCCAGCAGCGGGAGCATCAACAGGCTCAGCAGGAGCAGAGCCACAAGAGGCCAGCGGGTTATCAGTGATCGAGCTCGCGACATGGTGAGTTCTCCTCGCAACGCTTCGCCTCAGGAAACCAGTCTCGGTGCTCAGTGATCTGGTGTCAGGATGTTTCTGATCACTGATTCCTGAGTCCTGAGAGCAGGAACTTGGGGAGATTATAGCATAGGGGCAGGTGACGAACAAACCTGCGCCAGGGTGTTTTCCCGCATCACGTGGTTGCAGGGCAGGTGCTGACGTTTTGTCCTCTCAAGCACTTTGTGCTAGACTAGGATGAGGTGCGAAGGACAAAGAGAGGGATCCGTGTTTGTCTGTGTTCGTCCGCGTCCTGGCGCAAGTGTCCGGTAGTCAATCCTACACCGAGTGAAAACGATGCTGGCCAAAGTCACAAGCTGTGCGCTCATTGGTCTCGAAGGCGCTCTCGTAGACGTAGAGGTTGACGTCGAATACCGCGGGTTGCCTTCGCTGGCCATCGTCGGTCTGCCCGACGAGGCGATAAGAGAATCACGCGAGCGCGTGCGCTCGGCCATCATGAATTCAGACCTGGCCCATCCGGGGCACCGCACCACTGTCAATCTGGCTCCCGCTGACTTGCGCAAGGAGGGGCCGGCCTACGATCTGCCCATCGCCGTCGGCTTGTTGATGGCTTCGAGGCAAATCCCCCCCGATGTGGACTCGGCGCTGTTCGTGGGCGAACTGA
Source organism: Anaerolineales bacterium UBA3071 (assembly GCA_002366755.1). Classification (GTDB taxonomy): domain Bacteria; phylum Chloroflexota; class Anaerolineae; order UBA3071; family UBA3071; genus UBA3071. The sequence continues at coordinate 739 of DFBV01000160.1, read as the reverse complement.
GCCTCGACGGCACGGTGCGCCACGTGAATGGCATCCTGCCCATGGCCAGCTACGCCGGTACGCGTGGGATAACCACCATGTACGTGCCCCAGATGGACGCGCCCGAAGCAGCTCTGATCCAGGGTTTGGACGTCATCCCCGTGGACAGCCTCATCTCCCTGGTCGCCCACCTGCGAGGCATCACCCCCATCACCCCTTACCAGACAGACGCGGCTTTCGGAGAGGATGAGGAACCACCGTACGCCACCGACATGAAACACATCAAAGGGCAGGAGCACGTGAAGCGAGCGCTGGAGGTGGCGGCGGCGGGCGGCCACAACGTCTTGATGAGCGGTCCGCCGGGTGCAGGGAAGACGCTGATGGCCCGCTCCATGCCCTCCATCTTGCCTCGCCTCACCTTCGAGGAGGCGCTGGACACCACCCGCATCTACTCGGTGGCCAACCTCCTGCCCGCGAATACGCCCCTCATCCGCCACCGGCCTTTCCGTGCGCCACATCACACCATCAGCCACGCCGGGCTGGTGGGTGGGGGACGGTGGCCCCGCCCCGGCGAGATCAGCCTGGCGCATCGCGGCGTTCTCTTCTTGGACGAGTTGCCGGAGTTCGGCACCCGCAACCTGGAGACCCTGCGGCAGCCACTGGAAGACCACGTGGTGGTGATCTCACGGGCTGCCGGCACGCTCACCTTCCCCGCCAACTTCATGCTCATCGGGGCTATGAACCCCTGTCCCTGCGGCTA
>DFBV01000107.1:15917-16426 GCA_002366755.1 Anaerolineales bacterium UBA3071 | reverse complement strand
AAACACCGATAAACCAGATGCGACGCCCATACTTCTCCTGAAGGACCCGGATGCCGTGGGCGTCAGACCCATACTTTCCGCCCGTGCCAACCGGCTCGCCATCGTGGATCACGAGCATCACCTTGATGGGCTCGGGCCGGGCCAGGAGCTTGGGAATGCGCTCCTCCATGGAGACGCTCACCCACTCCTCGCCCGTGGCTCCCTGCCAGCCGGCGATCAGCGCCTTGACCATCTCGCCACCTTGGTCATACTGTGGCTTGATAGGAACGTGATCATCGAAGAGGTGAATGGCATGGGGCGTTCCCAGTTCCTGCAACGCCAGGTGGAACATCATCACGCCCAACCTGGCGGCGCAGATCTTGGAGTTCCAGTTGGTCTCTGCCAGGCGGCGGTCTGCCTGGTTGTCGTACCGCCACCGCTGCGTGCTGCCCATGCTGCCCGATCTATCGCCGAGGAAGTCAACTACCATCTTCGGCGGCGCATCACCTATCTCGCTTCGTGCCCGGAAG
>DFBV01000107.1:0-15880 GCA_002366755.1 Anaerolineales bacterium UBA3071 | reverse complement strand
CATGTCCTGCTGCGGCTGGGGTAGTTGCAGCGCCGCCACCAGCCTGGTCACGTAGGGCCGGGCAGCATCCTCCAGGTAGCCGTAGTCCGTTGGTTTCACACGCGTTCCGGCGGGGTTATCACCGCTGGGCAGGTGGTCATCCACGCTCTCTGTCGAGGAAGGCCTGTGGCCCTTGCCCTCTCCGGCGGCACCGGAAGGCAGTTCCTCCGGCTTCCCGCCGGCAGCGCCGCGAGCCTCCTTCATGGCGTCGGCGAGCAGTTCCAGCAGCCACTTGAGCCAGTCAGGGATCTCTGGTTCTGGCTTGTCCTCTGGCAGATCCAGAATGCGCAGGATCTCTCGCGCCGCCTCGATGACCCCTTCGGGCCTGGGAGCGTCCCAGGCGGCCTCGACGAGAGGGCGCACCTTTTCCCACCGTGCCTGATTGGTTTCGCTCAGTTGGATCTTGCTCTCCCAGTCGGGCCGGTCGTGTTCCCAGCGGTGCAGCAGCACAGCCTGGATCACCCGGAAGGGGCTGTCGTCGGCAGAGTCGATGGCCGGCGGCTGCAGCCAGGTCACGTCCCCCGTCAGGTTGAAGTAGGCTCCCAGGATGGGGTAGAGGCGAGCCATGCCTCGCTCGATGCGCTCGTCGTCCAGCATGTTCTCCAGCTTTGCCAGCAGGCTTCCCTCCGGTGGGTCACCGCTGTAGCGAGCATGCCCGACTTCGTGTGCAGCAACGGCCTTGCAGCATAGCCATTGCATCGTTGCCAGGTCGTCGATCTCGCCCAGCCAGGGGTATGCCTTCCCCCCTTCCACCGCCAGCCGCCACGTCTCGAAGTACCGGGCGGTCCACTCGGTGGGGTTGAGGATGATGCTCCGGAGCTCGCGGCTGTGCGCCCCTGGGTAAGGGAACTCCTCGTCGAAGTCCACGGAGTACCAGGCCCCGCCGAGGATAGCCTTGAGCCAGATCCCCAAGCGGCGGCTGGCCGTGCGCCATTGCCACCACTGAAGACCGGCGCGCATGGTGCTCAGGTCTAGTTTTGTCTTCATTGCTCACCTCCTAGCTGATGCCAAAGGCGGTGGCGATGAAGTCGAGAAGACCCTGCTTCGTCCCCGCATCCACGCGACCGCGGTGATCACGGCCGGCGACACGGGTCATCCAGGTGGTGTTGGCAGCGGTGGCCAGCAGGGTTAGCAGATCTGCCCCTGCCAGGCCGTCACGCCAGCCCCGCTTGACCTTGGCCCCCCAGGCCATCAGGGAGCCGGTGTCTAGCGGAGCCGTCACTTCCGCATTTTCGTACAAACGCCGGGTCTCGTTGGCTACCTGGACCATCTTGTGGCACGTGATTGTAGGCAACCCCGATCGCTCTTCGAGCAGCCTGGCTTCGTCAGCCGCTGGCAGGTATTCCAGCTCGTATTGAGCCGAGAACCGCCGGTCCAGGGCCGGGTCCAGGGCCCGCACCGCGTACTGCCCCCCGATATTACAGTCGGCCACGATGGCCAACCGCTCCACGGGCACAGCGATGCGCTCCGTGGTATCGGGGATCTCCAGCAGGTGATACCTGTCGCGGAGGCTGGTCACCTCCGGCACCACGCCCATGAGATCGAGCTCGTGGCCTGAACGTACATCCATGAAGGATGTCATCAGGTTGAGCTGTTGAGGCCGCATGCGGGTGATCTCCTTGATCCAGAGGAGTAGGAAGTCGTCTGGGAAGTCGGCAGCGCTGCCCCTGCGACAGGCCCTCGTGAGAGGGCCATCCACGAAGCGGGTCTCGCCGCCAGCCAGCAAGAGGGCGCCGATGAAGTCCCGGTCCTCTAACCCCTCCGAGCCGGGGATGACCTCGTGCGGCAGATCCATCAACCGCACCGCCTCCCGCACGCAGAGGGTCTTGCCTGTGCCCGTGGCGCCGGTGAGCAGGATGGCCCAGGCCCCGGCCCGATCGGCCAGGTCCTCTATCAGCCAGGCCAGTTGCGGTCCGATGAAGCCGGACTTGCTGGCCGTGGCTGCTGTGGCCTTGGCTTTTGCCTTCTTCTCGGCTGCCTTCGCCGCGGCCCCGCCCAACGCCCGACGCAGGGCATCGGGATCGAAGAGCAGGTTAGCGTTGTTGCCAACCGCCAGGTTGGGTGTGAAGCCGGGGGACGTTTCAGTATGCACCTCGTGTGCCTCGATACGGCTGTCGCTGGGATCGGGCTCCTCGGCGTCAGCGTAGCGAGTCCAGTAGTACAACTCGTCACTGACCCAGAGGATGTGGCCCAGGATCTCCTCGTGCCGTTTTGGGTCCAGTCGCTGGAGCTCGCCCTTGGAGATGGGCAGGCCGAAGCCGGCATCCAGGAATGTTTCCACCAGCTTCAGCCAGGCCCGCCAGAGGTCTCCAGCCTCTTCCGGGCGCACCAGGGCCTCCACCAGGTAGGCCATGGGGATCTGATACCCGATGTGCGCTGCGGTGACGATCCCCGTGGTGTTGTCCACGGAGACCTCGTAGCCGCGACTGCCGCTGGTGGACTTGCAGTGGCCATACGCCTGACCGCTGGAGCGGCTGGGGTAAGCCTGGCCCACGGTGCCCGTCAGGGCAGCGCAGACTGCCTTGACGATATGCTTGCTGATGGCGCCGGAGCCGCCGGTGTTGCGGCAGGCTCGCCACTTCTCGGGGATCTCCTCTTGACCCACGATGGCCGGACAGAGATCCACCGGCCTGCTGCTGTTATACAGGAAGCTGGTGATACTCGTCCCCGCCAACCGGCCGGAGGATGAACGTCGTCGTTTTGCCATTGTTGTCTGTCTCCTTGCGTCATCGTCTGGTGGAGGGAGACAGACTCGTCCCCCGAAGGGGTTGGTCCGTCCCCCTCAGGGGTTATTCCTACAGTCGTTTGGGCCAGAACTCTCTCAAGGCTCGAAGTCCCAAAGAGCTCAGTTGGGGCAGTCCTTTTCTCCCTTCTACCCATCCTCGCCGGCGCAAGGCGTGAACCGTGCGCCCGTCGATTTTGTAGAAAGGGACAGGGCTTCTAGCTTCTCCCCGCTGATGCTCAGCCCAGGCCTTGCCAAGCAGGGTCAGGGCGTCGCCAACGTTGCCTCGAATGCCAGGCGTCCAGCGTTGTTGTCTGACCGAGAACGTCGCTGGCGAATTGAACTCCTCGTGGATCGCCCGTTTGGCCTCTTCGGCTTCTGGACCTGTGCTTGCAGGAGTGTTCCATTGGGCAGATCTAGCCATTTGATGCCCCCGCCCACTCCTGAAACCTGCGGCCCCCGGTCGGTAGCCCTCGGCGCTTCAGTTCGCTCCGGATGTTGGCCTTTCGTCGCCGTGCCCAGACTTTCGTCTGCGATGCTTGTGGGCCTCGGCGGTACTTCACCACCTGGCGCTGGGCCTCGGCGTCCCGCAGCTCGGAGGCCAACTCATCAGACGTCATCTCAGCCAGCGCTGGGGGCCTTCTGGAACGGGCCTCTTCAAGCCGTGCGGCGGATTGGGCCAGAATCTCGTGTGCCCATTGCTCCGCCGTCCATTTTCCAGTAGTCTGCGGGGAGGTCAAGGTGATCATGTCTGACCTTCCTGGCATTCGCGCCAGAAGGGGCAGTATCTTGGCGTGCAGTTCCAGGCCGTGGGGTTGGGCACGAAGATACCAGCCTGGATCTGACCCCACGCTGCTTGCAGCAGCCGCTCGTACTGCAGAAGCTGCTGCTCGCTGCGGGTAGTCGAGAGTTGCAGGATCTTCGGCTTCTTGTTTTTGACCGCCACATCGAAGCGAAAGCCGGAAGCCAACTCGCCGGTCTGCCGCCAGTGCGCATACAGGTAGGCTGCTGCCTGGATGTCTTTGTCTACCCTCGTCTGTGACCAAGACCGGCTGGCTGTCTTGTGGTCCACCAGCGTGCCGTCGTCCACCAGGTCGATGATGCCCACGAAGGGTAAGTCTACCTGCGGAACCTCGATCTCGAAGCGCACCTCCACCGCTTCCGGCTTCACGGCGGGAGCGACCTGCTGCCAGTAGAGCGCCGCCAAGGTAGCGGCCTGATCCCGCAGCTCGTCGAGCTTGGCACCGTTCCAGGCGATCTCCTCGCCAGCGACGGCCATGGCCCAGGCGTCGTTGGTCACTTGGCGGATTTCGGCCACGCTCAGTTCCGTGCCGTCGGTCAGCCGGGCCTTGAAGCCGAACTCCAGCGCCTTATGGTACGCTTGCCCCAGCATGATGGCCGGAACGAGCGGCCGGGGTCGGCCTTCCACATAGACGAGCCTGTACTCCTCGCTGCATCTGAGGAGCATCGAGATCTGGCTGTGGCTGAGGTGATCTCTCATCCCATCACCTCCGCCTGGTGGCGCATCCTGCGGGCCTGCCCGCGCAGCAGCAGGCGGGCCTGGCGATTGGCCAAGGGGTCGCCGACGGGCGTGTAGAACGATGCCCGTACCAGCCGGCCGGAACTAGCATTGGTGACGATGGAGCGCATCACCACCTGCTCAGGGTCGGTCAGGTTGACGTGTTCGTAGCCAGGCCGGCGTGCCAGGATGGTCTTGCCCGGGAAGAAGATGCCTACCGTGTCGTCGCCACCTTCAACTACACGGTAGCTGAGCACGGCAGGGGAACAGGAAACGAGGGTCGCTACTCTGACCAGTCCCTTCGTCTGTTGGGCTTTGGTTTTCATGTCTGTCTCCTTCTGCTGTCTGATGGAGAGAGACAGACCGCCCCCAAGAGGGAGCGATGGTTTGTCCCCCTCCGGGGGTTTGGTTGGCTCTCCGCCTGCGATCCGGCGGCCTGCCCTGTGAAATAGCGATAGCAATGCAACTCAAGCTGTCGCTTTGCTTATTCCACAGGGCACGCCCTGTGAAACAATGATGGCGACGTGACTCATACTGTCGCTTTGCCTATTTCACAGGGCACGATCCTACCTACAGTCTGGTAGGCCGACGTTTGTGTGTGGTGATCACCTCGCTTTCGTGTTTTTCATACCTTTCGCGCTTTTCGTGTTCAGTCGTCACGTTGCCCCACCCTTTCCCGTAGGAAAGGGGTCGTCAAAGGTATTGCGTCACAGGATGGGGTCGTGCGAGTGGCCGGGGCAGGAGTCGAACCCGCCTTGTCCCTTCCGGCCCTGAAACGCAAAAAGAGGAGCAGGAAGACGATGAGTTGTCTCCTGCTCCCCATTCGGGCGCATGCGTGATGGACCTGCTATTGCTTTTTTCGGGGGGGGTGCCTACTCCCCCTGGGAAACACCATTGTCCCCCTTGGCGTTAGCTTAGGCGGTGACCTCCTGCAGGGAGGCGTACACCACCTGCGCGGCTACGGTCAGCTGCTGTGCGCGCTTGTAGCGGGGCTCGAAGGTCTTGCCGCCGAACTGCACTTCACCGGCTAGCCAGCCCACGTAGTCGTGGGCATCCTCGTCGGCGACCAAGGCGCTGAGCTGCTGTCCCTTGAACTTGCCAAAGGGCAGGCTCTCGGCCAAAGCCTCCTCCAGCGAGGGGCTCGAACCGTTGCCCTTGCCGTTGCTCGGAACAGCTTTCGGTTCCGCTTTGGTCTCAGCGGGCTTCACAGCCTTTGGTGCAGGCTTCGCGGTCTCACCCGTGGTATCCTTGTCCCCCAGAACCAGCTTGGCAGCGGCTTGAAGGGCGATCCCCTTCTTGTCCTTGGGGGTGTAGGTGCTGAGGGCGAGGCCCACTTCACCACCAGCGAGCCAGCCCAGGTAGTCCCGGCCCTCTTGGTCGCTGATCAGCTCGATCAGGGCTTTGGCCTTGTGGGGACCGAAGTGGATCACGGTCGCCCGAGCAGCCTCCAGCGAGGGCGCTGGAGCAGTCGCGGCCTTCGACGCTCCCTCGGGCTGCGCCTTCGACTTGGCCTTGGCTTCTGGCTTGGATGTGTTCCCGGTAGCCTTCAGATAGGCCGCTCGCAGTTGCTTGAGCGCGGCATCGCTGAATACCTTGCCGTCCATCTCCTTCCATACGGATGGCAGGCCGTATAGGTAACGGCCCAACCCAAAGCGGGAGGCAGCCCGCTTGAAGGCTTGCGCGTACGCCGATGTCGCCGTGTTGGCGTCGTCCCAATCAGCGTCACCGTCGCCCGCACGGGTAACACCCAAGATGGTCAGGTGCACAGTGCAGACCACTTTCCTGCCCGTTGTCACGAAGTCCACCGTAGTGCTCCAGTCTTCAGGGACAGTGGTATTGAGGCAGTCCTCGTAGGCGCGGGGGTCAGCGTAAGCCGCAGCCAGCCCTCTCGTCTTGTCTTTCGTCAAGGCCTGCGGCTTCCAGTAGACAAGGCCAACAGGGAATGGCTTGGCCAGCGCCTCCATGACCTCTGTCAGGCTCTTGGCTGTGTTCTCGGACATCGTTTGTCTCTCCTCTCGTTTATCTGCGGAGGGGGAGACGACGCGATGCCCCCCCCGGGAAAGGGGATCACGCCGTTCCCCTTCCCGGGGATGAGCGAAAACAGCGAGGCCCGGTCCGGGAACCGGGATGCTCGCTGTCTTCAAGATAGTGCCGCACAAGGCAACCCTTCCTCCACTGCGGCGTGTGGGGAAAGGACCGTCGTTGGCGCTACCCCCCGGGATCCTTGACGGCAGGAGCGGGTGGGTTGCCACTACAGCCTCTCTACCTGGCCCGCCCTGTGAAAAAAGCAAGGCGACAGGTTGAGCTACATCGCCATCGTTATTTCACAGGGCCCGCCCCGTGTAATAGGACTGACAACATGACTGGTACAGTCGCTTTGCCATTACACGGGGCCCGTGGCAACCGGGGCCAGGCGAGACCGCTGCGCTACTTGTCGCCGTTGCGCGGCTTGGCGCCGAACTGAACGCGGTGAGCGCTCAGCTCTACCTGGGACCGCGCCTCGCCCTCGTCGTTGATCCAGGCACTGGACTTGGGCACGCCGCCCTCGACCAGTACTTCCTGGCCTTTGACGAGGTGCTCTGCGCAGGTCTCGGCCTGCTTCCGCCAGGCTGCGACGCGAACGAACTCCGTGGTCTCCTTGTCCCCGTAGCCTTCATTCACCGCAATGGTGAAGTTGGTCACGGGGATGTCGCCGTCCTTGCCAACATAGCGCATCTCTGGATCGCGGGTCAGGCGACCTACCAAAATCGTCTTGCCGAAATTCATGTTGTGCTCTCCTTTGCTTGTGATCTCTGCCCTTGTGGGGCTTTGGATGGATAGAGGAGAACCTGGCAAGCCCTGTGAAATACGCTTGGCGATAGCATGGGTTGCATCACCGTTGCTATTTCACAGGGCAAGACACACCTCGCCCCCCGGACGGGAGGGTGCGCCAGGTTCCCCGTCTGGGGAAGCGAAACATCGCCGCCAGAAACCCTGGCGGCCCGGCCTGTCTGCCGACAGGCAGGCCCTGCTTACACCCCAGCAGGAGGGGTCGGCGCACTGACCCACTTGTCGATGGGCCAGTAGCGCCAGGTTTTCCTTTCCCGACTTCACTCTTTCGTATGTTCCTGTTGTCTGGATTGGCTTGTCTGATGATCGCCAAAGAGCTTGCCCTGTGAAACAAACAAGACGACAGCATGGATCATATCGGTGTTACTATTTCGCAGGGCTTGTGAAGTCAGGGCCCGCAAGCGGGTTGTCTGAGCGTCACGGTCCCCTCTCAGTCTAGGACTGAGGTCGTCACAGGTAGTTCTTCACGAGGTGGGGTGTGACAAGGTGGCCAGGTGAGGTTTGAACTCACGCTGCACCCGCCATGCCCGACGACTGGATAGTCCACTCCCAAGATGAGAGAAGGTGAGCATGGTGTGCCTGGCCAAGAAACAAAAAAAGGCGGGAGACGCGTGCACATAGGGCACGCCGGTTGTCTCCCGCCTTCAAGGCGCGTTGGAACACAGTCCCTCACTTTGCTCTCACGCTATCGAGCAAAGCGTTGTTGTCTTTGGAACTGTGCGTTGTTTGTTCTGTCTAGAACTACATGTCTGTACTACTTGGTCTCGTTGGTCTGATCGTCTCTGGTCTGATACATCTTGACCACGCGACCATTTGACCGTATGACCGACTCGACCAAAAGAAAGTTGTCGTGGTTATGAGCCCCTACGCCTTCCGGCGGGTTTCGCCGAATGGGAACGTCCAGCTACCCACTATTCTCAGCCAGGTGTCATAGAGACGGGTATTCCCAGTGCTCTCGCCTGCCTTACCATCATGGACCGGACGGGCCTTACCACGGACCTCCGCCGCCGGAGCGACGAGGGTCTGTTTGTTAAGGTACTGAGACGAAAAAAGACGACCGACAGGCACACAAGATTGTGCGCTGCGTAGGGTCGTCTTCGGATGGAAGCCAGTTGATGAACTTCCGCCTCACTCGGAGAGTGAGGGTCGTCTACAGTGGTATGCAATTAATTGTACCCGAATGATAGCACAGTCTGGGAAAGCGGTCAAATCACGGCTCGTGGTTTCGCGAAGGGGCGGGACAGCGGGTGTTTTTGTCAAACGAAAACGTACCCATTTGACAATCGAAAAGGGCCCCACCCTGTCATTCCTGCTCCTCTTCATGCGTCTCCCGTTGCATGCGTTGCCGAAAACGGTACGACTCGCCGACGAACTCCAAGATGTGAGCCTTATGCGTCAGGCGGTCCAGCAGGGCAGCAGTCAACCGCTCATCGCCGAAGACTTGGGTCCAGTCGGCAAAGCGCAAGTTGGTGGTGACGATCATAGCCACCCGTTCGTAGAGGGTGGAGCAGAACTGGAAGATCAACTGTGCGCCGGTGGGCGAGAAGGGGATGAACCCCAACTCATCCAGGACAATCAGGCGATACCTGAGAGCGGTAGACAGGAACTTGGGCAGTTGGTGTTCGTCCTGGGCCCGGATCAGTTCGTTGACCAGCCCCGCCGCGTTGTAGAAGCGCACTCGATGCCCTTGTCGACAGGCAGCCAAGGCGAGACCGGTGGCTACGTGAGTCTTTCCCAGTCCCGGATTGCCGACCATGATGATGGGCTCAGCTTTATCCAGGTAGCTGCCGCGAGCCAGTTCCAGCACCCGCTGCTTGCTTAGGCCGGGCACACAGGAGAAGTCAAAGTCGGCCAGTTCTTTGGGCACAGGGAAGCGAGCCGCCTTGATGCGTCGCACCTTGCGGTTCTCCTCCCGGTGGGCGACTTCCTGCTTGGCCAGAGCCAGCAGGTAGCGGTCGTAGCTGAGGTCATTCTGGGCTGCATTCTCAGCAAAGCGATGGTAGTTGTGCAAGAAGGTTGGCAGCCGCAACTGCTTGAGGTAGGTCTCCAGCAACATCGTGGTTTCCATATCACACTCTTTCCAGCAGTTGGTCGTAGCAGTGCAAGTCGGGTGGCTGCTCTCCTATTGTCGCCCACGGGGGCAGATTGGCCGGGGTCAAGGAGGGCTGTGGTGTGTCCGGGTAAGACAGTTGGTGCAAGCAAAGGGCTACGCCATCAGCATTGACACAACCATACTCCAGGGCCTGCTCAACGGCCTGTGCGCCACCAGTCTGGCGGGATGGTCACGGTGCAGTTTCAGAACCTGCACAAACTCCCGAATGCTACGCCCATTCAGGCCCTGTCTGCCGACAGGCAGGCCCTGTTCTTGCAGCCGTTCCAGGAAGCGTTCGTAGACCGGCGGCCATTCCTTGCGCCAGCGCCGGATAGGTTTGGCATGTTCGAAAGCGCCCGGTCGCTGTTCTAGCAGGGGCAGGTAGTGCAAGGGGTCAAAGATATCCTGTTCCCGACCGTAGCAGCGGGGATGGCTGGCGATCACCTCGTCCATGTGTAGGATGTCCACTCGAAACGGGTAGGCCTTGATGACCAGATGGCGGTAGGCTTTGTCCACCGGCACCGAGTAGCGGTTGGTATGCAGCACTACCTGGCTGTAGGGGTTGAGCGTCGCCGGGCGGTTGACACAGCAGTCGAAGTCTCGCTCTGGGAGTGGCAGGAGATGCAGCTTCTCCATCTCCCACGCTTCGCCGATGGTCACCGGCTGACGATCCACACGCCGACTGTCGTCGGCCAGGCAGCTGGCCAGTAGATGTTCGTTCAGTTCCTTGAAGGAAGCCATGTTCGGAATCGGCACCATGAAGTTGCGACGACCAAAGCCTACGCCTTTCTCCACTCGCCCTTTCTCGTGGCCTTGCCCTGGTGTGCAAAAGTGACTCTCGAACAGATAGTGGCTGCGAAAGACGATGAAACCTTCCTGCTCCTGGCGATTGCGGCCCTCCAGGATCCGCATGACCGCCGTTCTCAGGTTGTCATAGCTTATGCGGCCGGGCACGCCTCGAAAGTGATGGAACGCTCGCACGTGCCCTTCGAAGAAGGCTTCCTGTTTCTGGCTCGGAAAGGCCATCATGAACAGCTTCCGAGAGTAGCACAAGCGCATGTAGAACAGTTGCGCCGTGACCCGCTCATCGGCAATGATGGCCACGCCCTCTCCCCAGTCCATCTGAGCATCCGTGCCGGGATCGAACTCCAGCGGGATGTACACCTTCCGTCGCTTCTTCTCCCGTCGCAACTGAGCAATGTAGCCCCGAACGGAGGATTCGCTTCCGGCGTAGCCCTCTTTCTGGATGAGCTCATAGATCTTGTGCCCGATGTACCGTTGCTTGCGCGGCAGTTGCTCGTTCTCGGCCAGCAATTCCTGAACCCGCTGTTTATACGGCCCCAACACCGGTGCCGGGCGAGGTGCGCTGAGCGTGTACGACGCCGACTCTGGCGAAGAGATGGCCTTCCGGACGGTTCGACGGGAACACCTGAGTCCCCGAGCAATCTGCCGGATGCTCTTCTCCTCGACAAAGTAGGCCCGTCGGATCTTCTCTCGTTGTTGCACGCTGATCATCTCCCCCTCCGCTATCATAGATTGGTCCTGAGTGGACTGTGCACCTATGATAGCAGAGTTGGCCTCAGGTGGGTACCTTTTCGATTGTCAAAGTTCAGATGGGTGGGTACCTTTTAGTTTATCAAAAACAACGTTCAGCGTAGCCATTCTGCCAAGCAGCTCCTACATCGGCCATACTGATCTGGACATGAACACTCTGCAGGGCCTGGGTGTAGGCAGCGCCTGCATACTGCACACCTTGGTCAGAGTGATGAATCTCTGGTGCAGGGTGCCTGGCTAGCGCTCGCTGTAGAGCGGTCAGGGTCAGGGTGTGATCCAGCCCACGCCCCAGATGCCAGCCCCGGATGCAACGGGTGAATACGTCCATGATCACTGCCAGGCTTCGTCGTGAGCTCAGCCGAACGGTAGACAAAGTCGCGAAGAAGACGGATGTACGTGATGTCCGATACCCAGACCTGGTCTGGGCGTGCAGTGTCCGGGTCTAGCACCAGGTTGGGATAGCGCGGGAAATCATGCTGGCTATCTGTTGTTTGGAGCTTCTTCCGCTTGGGCTTGATCGACAAGTCCAACTTCTGCATCAACCGCCGTATGCGTTTGTGATTGACTTGCCATCCCTGGCGGCGCAACTGGGCAGTGATGCGGCGATAGCCATAGGTGGGCCACTCCTCAGAGGCGGTTTCGATGGCTTCTGTCAGCTTTGTGTCGTCCGGTGGAGCCGTCTGATGGTAGTAGCTGCTCTTGGCACAGTCGAGCAGTTCACAAGTGAGGGTGACCGAGTACTCTGAGGAGAGCATCTTGATCACCTGCCGTTTCTGGTCGAGAGAGAGGTCAAGATGTTGGATGCTTTTTTGCCGCTTCCAACTGCATCGTCAACCGTCCCACCATCCGCTCCAGTTCGGCGATCCGCTCCTGTTCATCGCCTCTGCTCGGTTTGGTGGCAAAGATCTCCGGTGCACGATCCAGGAACTCGGCTCTCCAACGGGAGAAGACCTGCGGTTTCAGTTGGTGCTCTCGACAGATCTCGGCTTTGCTCTTGACGCCTGTCAGTTCTTCAAGCACAACCCGTGCTTTGAAGTCGGATGTAAATGTTCGACGCTTTGACATCGTGTTCCCCTTTCTTGGACTGATTCTACTGAACTAGCGTAGTTGTCCAATTCTAGGGGCTCACTACATACCTGTTCTCACTATCTCTGGCACAAGATACTCCAGTCTCACTATCTTTGGCACCGTACAACAGAATAGCTTTGGGATGCGACAACAGCAGCTATCTGCGACGCCTCTGTTTAGCAAGCTATCGTCGCACGCCAACCATTTATTAGTTTGACAATATCGCCTCCCTATGGTATCCTGGGGCCATCAGAAGGGGCCAAAAGTGGGGGGTAAAACATGCAAGCTAATACCGAAAGCGGCGGTTGGCAAGTGGAGGAGTTCCTGGGTGCACTGCAACAAGAGGGGCTCGCCGCCAAGTCGCTGCGAGCCTATGACTACGCCCTGACCTCGCTGCACCGCTGGTTCCTGCACGTGGACGGCTCGGTGCCCGAACCCCATGCCGTGGGTCGGGAGCACGTGGCCGAGTTCCTGGGCTATCAGCGCACTGTGTGCCGGCTCTCCCCAGCCACGGTGAACCAGCAACTGGCCGGCTTGCGCCGCTACTTCGGTTGGGCCCAGGTTCAGGGGCTCACCCGTCACAACCCCGCAGAGAGGGTCAAACGGGCCAAACAGCAGAGGCCCGAGCCTCGCTCCCTGACGCGGTCGGAGATCCTGCGGCTGTATCGTGTTGCCCGCGAGGGGCGCCGTCACGCTGAACGGGACGTGACCGTCCTCAGTCTGTTGTACGGGGCCGGCCTGCGGCTGAGCGAAGCGGTCAACCTGGACGTGGATGACTTCGAGCAGACGCCGGGTGGGCGAGACTGGACGGTGATCATTCGAGACAGCAAAGGCGGGAAGAGCCGCGAGGTCCCCTTGATCCCCGACGTGCGGGATGCCATCAAGGACTACCTGGAGGTGCGGCCGCAGGTTCCGGAGCAAGCGCTGCTGCTCTCGTCCCGCCTGAAGCGGATCAGTTCCAATGGGCTCTGGCGGGTGGTGCGGCGGATGGGGAGCAAGGCTGGTGTGGAGGTGACGCCGCACATGCTGCGGCATTCCTTCGGGCGGCATCTGCATGCCCAGGGCGTGCCCCTGGCGGATATCGCCACGCTGATGGGACACGAGAGCATCCAGACCACGCTGCGTTACGCACAGCCGACGCGGCGGGAATTGCGGCGGCTGCTGAACGAGAAACTGGCCTTTGGGCCGAGGGACTGAGGCGATGAGCGAAGATGACCTGGTCGGGGATTGAGCCGGATCGTTCCACTCACGTGTTCTTGGTCAGGGATGACTGAGAGACGAACCAACACCGCTACTACGGGCTCTGCTGGCAGACGACGCTGTTCGGGGAGGGGACGCTGGTGCGCGCCTGGGGTCGGCGGGGGGGACGGCGGGGCGGCAGGAGAGGGTGGAGCTCTACGCTCCACCGTAGGAAGCCCGGCAGCATCCACGATTATCTCCAGCGTCAGCCCAACCTCCATCGCTCGCCGAAGGCCCCCACGCCAATCCCTCGGGCCGCCAGCCAATCCCACTCGGGTCCAGGCCGATGCAGGGGGTTGCTGTGATTGAGATGGATCAGCCGCACGTCGCATTCCACCCCCACCAACCGCTCAGCCGTATCGGCAGCCAGGGGATGCGGAATCTGACTCACGTCGCGGTTTGGGAGTTCATCAGCGCTGAAGAAGGTCCCGTCCGGCAAGGCCACGTCCCTTCGTAATCGCTGTAGAACTGGACGATGTCCCCGAGCTCAGCAGCCCTTAGCGTCTCAAGCCATCCCCATCTGCCTTCCAGGTCTCCTCCTGTTGCGAAGAACGATAGCACCTCTTCCCAGGAGTCCACGCCGAGGTAGGACATGATCTCGTCTTCGCTGAACATCCCTGTCGGATCCGTATACTTCACCGGGTTGTTCAGCACGTAACTGAAGCGATTCAACGACTGCGGATTGACCGGATCGGGCACGATGGTGTCCGCCTGGATGAAGCGGGCTATGGAGCTATCATACCACCGACGGCGGAAAAAACAAAGCCAGTTCCCCACGCGCACCGCCCGCCCCAAGCATAACCCCAAGGCGGGCGGGACGGGCTATCACCGTGCCCTGTGTCAGTGGAACTGTGACCTTGTCAGACGGTGGTTGGGCAGCAATCCAGCATTGATAGCCGGCCCGGAGCGCTTCCTGCGTGCACTCCGAAGACAGACTACCGCTGGACGGCCTAGACGGAGAAAACGGCTGCTAGCCGGTCACTGCCCCTATGATGGCAAGCATGCCCATGGCAGCTAGTAGAGCACTCGCGGCAACTGCACCGATTGCATAGCGTCGAATCTGCCTACTGTTGAGTCGTGGCGGGGCGCTCCAACCTCGTCGCCAAGAGTAGAAACTGCCATAGATCCATCGGTACAGACGAGAATCAGGAGACAGCAGATCAGGGTTAAGCCACAGACGTAGACTCCATGCTGCATATGTTAGACCCATGATCAGTATCAAACCACCGACACAACCCAGCCTGAAGGAATCAATACTCATTCTTCAATCTCCTCTTCTCAGGGCGTGAAGTAGAAGCCTTCTGAGATACCCCAGACGATGCCGGCCATGTCGGGCCCAAACGGGAAGTAGATCCCAGCAACATCAAGACCGAAACCAATGCTGTCAGCCAGCGATGGGTCTCCCTCCGCGAGGTCTACGGCAAGCGGCACACCGCTTCTGAGCAGGCTTGCAGCGTTGATCAGCACGCCTGCTTGTTCTGCCGCCCTTGCCACCTGAGCAGCGTTTGTTGCTCGTCCCCCTATACCATGGCTGATGGTATCGGCTAGAATGCCAACTGCGTCGAGACCGACTCCCACCCAGTCCACACCGCTTGGGTCAAACCGCCGGTGATGGTATGTCCTTTCGGCATAGTACGGTCCGAAGTACATGCCAGGCGATGAACTAGAGGTCCTCCTCACGCCAAATGCATTGCCCCACCATGCTGCTTGACTGGCTGTGGTCAAAGTACCCCCAAACTGAATGTAGAGCTGACCACCCTGTTCCACGAACTGCCCCTCGGCCATCACCGTTGCTCCAAGCCATGCTGGCCATAAGCCTTCATAATCGCAAAAGAACTGCACAACATCACCCAACTCTGCCGCCCTCAGAGTCTCAAGCCATCCCCACCTTCCTTCCAGTTCTCCTCCTGTTACGAAAAAGGCCAGCACCTCTTCCCAGGTTCCGACGCCAAGGTACCCCATGATCTCATCTTCGCTGGACATCCCCGTCGGGTCCGTATACCGTAGCGGGTTGTTGAGCACGTAGGAGTAGCGGTTCAGCGATTGCGGGTTGGCCGGATTGGACACAATCGTATCCGCCTGCACGAACCGCCCCAGGACTACATCATACCACCGACCGCGATAGAAGCAAAGCCCGATGGCGCTCTCTTCCCTCTGCCCCGTGCAGCGATAGGTCGTCGGCGTACTGCTCGACGTGTAGCGAGTCTCGCCGAAGGCCTTGTAGCGCAGCTCCGCCTTCTTCGCACCCCCAGGCCACAGCGTCACCGCCGTGCTCCCCAGATGATCGGTCAGCAACCAGAACAGGTTGTTGTCGCTGCCGTAGCCGCTCCGCCGCACGGCAACCCGCTGCCTATTGGCGTAGTAGTACTTGGAGAACCCGCTGCCCGTCTTCTCGTAGTGCTCGCCCACGTAGATAGTGGTCGTGCCCCCAACCGTCCCCTTGATCCGCACCCCATCGCCGTCGTAGACAAAAGTCGCACTCGCCCCTCCACTCACCCCCGTTAGCCGGTTCTCTTCCCAGCTTCGGCCGCAGATACCAGCACCGCCTCTCCTGCCGCGGCCCCTGTGAACACAAGCAAAGGAGACGCGAACAGGAACACTGTCTCGCCCAGGGTGGATGGCTCGAAGGAGGCAATGTCGTCTGGGTTCACCACGCCCACGGGAGTGTCGGTGAAGCTTCTGTTAGGGGGGACGACGAAGGTTACATCATCGGGATTATCCTCGAACTCCCAGTGCCCTGTCGGATCCGTATACTTCACCGGGTTGTTCAGCACGTAACTGAAGCGATTCAACGACTGCGGATTGACCGGATCGGGCA
>DFBV01000235.1 GCA_002366755.1 Anaerolineales bacterium UBA3071 | reverse complement strand
CCAGGTGCTGCCGTCGAACTCGCTGACTCCGCCCGGGGTGCCGAACCACTTGTGGCCCGCCCCATCTATGGCGATGGCGGAGACCCAGTTGCTCGCCAGTCCGTCGGCGGTGATGTACTTGACGTAAGTGCCATCGGTGCGGTTCCAGCGCACCACGCCGCCTCCTGTGGCCGCCCACACGTAGTTGCCTTCCACGGCCAGGTCGTACACATAGTTCCCATTGGTGTAGTTGCGCCAGATGCCACCGCTCTGGGTTTGCATGGCTGCAGCCTGTGGTACCACAGTCGGCAGGGCCAGAACTGCGACAAGAACGATCACAGAGAATGTCCGCGTTTTCATTGATCTGCTCCTTTCAGTTGTGTTGTGGGCAAACCGCGCCCCACTCTCGACTTGAATCCAGTATGCTATGCACCAGCACGCCCTTGGCGCTTTCGCTGCGCCTGCACAGGTGGAAGTACGATTTGACAAAGACTTCTTCCTGTGGTATACTTAATGCACTCGGAAGCGGCATCGTAAGGCCTGGTGACCCTGGCCACCCGTAGGGTGGACCTAGCTCCTGGGGCAGTTCCAGGGGGACAGACTGAAATCGGGGCCCAGGGTGAGCCGCTTTCGTCGCGTCTACCAGAGGTGGTGCTTGATTACTTCTGGCTCTCTGGGACTTTGCGTGGATGGCACATCGGACTCCCAAACTTGTTCGGGTTCATTGCGTCGCACCCCCAACAAGTTGGGGACTCCGATGCCCTGACCCCGCGAAATCCCAAAGAGCCCCCATGCTTTATCTGGAGCCTCTATAGATTAGTGACGCGCAGCCCACGTTCCTCCAGCAAATGCACGGCCTCCCAGGAGCTGATACCTAGCTGTTCGGCCAGGTAGCCCAGGCTGCACTCGCCTTGCTGGAACTGCTGGTATAGCTCCATCAACTTCTGCTCGAAGCCTCTCACTACCAACTCCAGCAGAAAAGGCGATGGTTGGGTTATCTCCGCTTTTATGAACCTGGTTCCAATTGCCTCCAGAACATCTTCTCGGGTTTTGAAACTCACGCTAGACATTTGCGATCACCTCTCTCGATCATTTTCAGCGTGTGGTGGACGAATCCCGCTGCATACCTGAGTTGAACAGCTTCGGCGATCTCTTGAGCCAAATCCACAGCCATTAGCCCTCTCTCGACCATTTCGATCAGCAAGTCTAGAAACAGGCTTGTCGGAATCGCACACCTGTTGCTCACGACATAAGCCAGGCGGTCATCCGTCACCAAGAAGCCGAATTGATCTGATTTGTCCAAATACAGCGCAATAGCTTCTTTCTCGCCAGCACCGAGTCTGTAGTGGTCGAGTATGTTGCCCGGAGGCAGAGCTACTTTCTCCACGCGTATGCTCTCGGCGGTCATCAAGTCGCTTGCGAGTCGAGCATCAGCGTACTGATGGCTCATCACGAGCACTTCATTTCGCACTGCAATCGGTATCGTCACCGTGCAAACGGCCAAGACGTGCTCTATGACCGGTTTGCCGCTTGTGGCAGCTTGACAACAAGTGATGAGCGCGGACGAGTCGAAAACTGCTCTGAGCATGCGTTCTTCCTCCTCCCAGAGATGGCGTCTCTCAACGCTTTCTTCCCGCGAATTGACAGAAACCTCTACCTGTGGTACACTTGGTGCGGTCGGAAGCGGCATCGTAAGGCCTGGTGACCCTGGCCACCCGTAGGGTGGACCTAGCTCCTGGGGCAGTTCCAGGGGGACAGACTGAAATCAGGGCCCAGGGTGAGCCGCTTTCGTCGCGTCTACCAGAGAATCATTCCCGATCCTCCAACAGCAGCTCGGCCACCGTCCGGTTGCCCCGCGTTTGGGCCACGGGCGCCATGGGAGCCAGGTTGTGTCCGCTCCAGGCCACGAGCCCAGCCAGGATCAGTTCCTGCATCCGGCTCTGCACTGACGTGGTCAGTGGCGCTTCCAGGGGCTGCATGCTCAATAACGGTGGCTGAGGTTTCGACACTTGGTTTGCCTCCTCTACTCGCCTGTTCACCTGGCAAGAGGCATGCCGCCGAAGGAAGGTAGCGGCTGGTCTGTTTCCACGCGTACGATCTCGGGCACTTCCTGCTTCAGTGCCTGCTCCACGCCCCAGGTCAGTGTCATCTGTGACATGGGGCAGCCAGCGCAAGCGCCCTGCAGCCTCACTTTTGCCACACCGTCTACGACGTCCAGTAACTCGATGTCACCGCCGTCCCGCTGCAGCGTGGGGCGCGCTTTCTCCAGTGCTGCCTCTACCCGCTCGCGTAGGTTCATTTCCAGGTCCGATTTCTCGGCCGTCTTCGTTTGATTCGACATGTCTGACTTTTCTCCTTAGCTACGATGGTTTCAGGGTATTGAGGCAAAAGCCGCACGTGGAGCAGCCTTTCCAGGCTGCTTGGCAGGCTCGAAAGCCTGCCCCACGTGTCACTTCTACCCTAATGCCTTGTTTCCTTGTCTCCTTGTGTACTACCCCTTTGAACTTTGGATTTTGAACTTCTGACAGGTTATCCACCGATCTGCGACATGACCCGCACCTCGGGATATATCGCTTCCGTCAAGCCATGTCCCGGCGGTTTGTTGCGTATGCCCTCGGCAATCAGCTCTTGCAGTTCCTCGAAGCTGCACCCACTCCGCAGTGGCGTCAAAAGGTCCATCTCTGCGTCTTGCAGCAGACAAGGCCGCAGCCGGCCGTCCGCCGTGACGCGCAAACGATTGCAGCGCTCGCAAAACGGCGCCGTCACCGAACTGATGAGGCCGATGCGACCGCGAGCGCCCGGCAGCCGATAGTAGCAAGCAGCGTCCCGACTGTCCTCGCCAGACTCCAGCAACAGCGGCCCCACCGCGGCCTCAATGCGCGCCTTCGTCTCTTCAGAAGGCACCACCGTCTCCAGGGCGAACTCGGTCAGCCGGCCGAAGGGCATCATCTCAATGAAGCGCACGTCCCATCCCCGCTCCAGCGTCAGGCGGGCCAGATCGGCTACGTCCTCCTCGTTGTGGCCGCGCACGACAACGACATTGATCTTGATGGGCCCCAACCCCGCCGCCTCCGCCGCCT
>DFBV01000049.1 GCA_002366755.1 Anaerolineales bacterium UBA3071 | reverse complement strand
GCGAAGCGCGGAAACTCGAACACGCCCATCGGGCCGTTCCAGACCACCGTTTGGGCCGGAGCCAGCGCTTTGCTGTAGCGCTCCACTGTCGCCGGGCCGATGTCCATGATGCGCCAGCCGGCGGGCACGGCGTCTGCGGGTACCACACGAGCCGCGGCATCGGCGTCGAATTCGTCGGCAATAACCACGTCCTCCGGCAGCAGCAGCCGTTCGCCCGCCTCCTCCATCAACTGCTGCGCCAGGGGCACGCTGTCCGCCTCCACCAGCGAGTCGCCCACTTCACGACCTTGGGCCAGGAGGAAGGTGTTGGCCATCCCACCGCCGATGAGCAGTGCGTCCACATCGCTCAGCAGGGCCTGGATGACGCCGATCTTGTCAGAGACCTTGGCCCCGCCCAGGATGGCGATGTAAGGGCGCTGCGGGCTTTCCAGTGCTTGGCCCAGGAACTCTAACTCCTTCTTCATAACGAAGCCAGCCACCGCAGGCAGATGTTGCGGCACGCCGGCGGTGGACGCATGGGCGCGGTGGGCCGTGCCGAAGGCGTCGTTCACGTAGACGTCGGCCAGGGCAGCCAGTTGGGCAGCGAAGTCGGGATCGTTGCCTCGCTCCTCGGGATGGAAGCGGAGGTTCTCCAGCAACAGCACGTCGCCAGGGCGGAGCTTTGCAACGAGAGCCTTCACCTCTGGCCCCACACACTCCTCGACGAAGGCCACGGGCCGTCTCAGCAGCGTGTGCAGGTGAGCGGCAACGGGCGAGAGGGAGAGAGCAGGCACCACCTTGCCCTTGGGCCGCCCCAGGTGGGACATGAGAATGACGACCGCTTCCTGCTCCAGAAGATAGCGGATGGTGGGCAGCGCGGCCCGAATGCGGGTATCGTCGCCCACCTCGCCATCTTTGAGGGGTACGTTGAAGTCCACCCGCACCAACACGCGCTTGCGGGACAGGTCTATGTCTCTGACGGTCTTCTTGTTCATCGGATGTCCTCCAAGACAGGGAAGCAAAAGAGTGGGACACGGATTTCCACGGATTGGACGGATTCTCGCGGATTTCTCAGGATGTATCCGCACATTTCCGTCGAATCCGTGTTCACCCCTGTCCAATTCTTGCCGGGCCGAGCAGTTGCGTTTCCGCTTGCAACCTCCCAGGTGGTTGAATGAAGCGAGTCATACTTTGTCCACGGTATTGCGCTCTAACTCTCTGCTCGCACCTGCGCTTCATACAATTCCATCAGCCGGCGTGCCAGCTTGTGCGAGTCGTGTCGCCACGGCGATTCCTCGTCCACCAGGTCTGCTGTTACCAGCCGATAGTCCTCATCCTCCTCCTGGGGAAGCAACACCCATTCTGCCCCCGACGGTGCCGCCACTGGCCCGAGGAAACGGTCGTTGGCCAGCACGGTGCGGAAGAGATCTCCTCCGACGTGCTTCTGGATGGCCCGAATGTGATCCCCCACGCTGTAGCCATGGGTCTCCCCCGCCTGCGTGGCCACGTTGCAGATGTACACCCTCATCGCTCCAGAAGCCCGAATGGCGCGGGTCACGTCCGGCACCAGCAAATTGGGCAACACGCTGGTGTAGAGGCTGCCCGGCCCGGCGACGATCAGGTCGGCCTCCAGAATCGCCTTCACCGCCTCCGGGTAGGCTGATGCTTCTTCCGGCTCCAGAAACACGCGCGCGATGGTGCCCAACTGCTTGGTGATGCTCGATTCCCCCTCCACCCGCCGCCAGCCAGCCTCTGTCCCCTCTTGCTCCTCCCGAAGGTCGGCGCAAAGGGTCACGTTCTGCAAGGTCGAAGGGAGCACGCGCCCGCGCACGGCCAGCACGCGGCTCGATTCCACCAACGCCCGCTCGAAGCTGCCGGTGACCTCGGCCATGGCCACGATGAAGAGATTGCCGAAGCTGTGGCCGTTTAGCCCCACACCCTCGCCGAAGCGGTACTGGAAGAGGCGGGAGGTCAGCCCCTCAGCCTCCGAGAGGGCAGCAATGCAGTTGCGGAAATCGCCCGGCGGCAGCACGCCTAGCTCCTTGCGCAGCCGCCCCGAGCTTCCCCCGTCATCGGCCACGGTGACGATGGCGGTGAGGTGATCGGTGTACTCCTTGAGCCCCCGCAGCAGCACCGACAGCCCCGTGCCCCCGCCGATGGTTACCACCTTCGGCCCTCGCTGCCGCTGGCGATGCCGATAGAGCGCATCCACCACCTTCTCCTGGCCGGGGCGCAGGAAAGGCGCCAGCAGCGCTTGGTTCAGGCGCACTAACCCCAAGAGCACCAGTCCGCTCCCCACAAGGCCGAAAAGCAGCGCCCGGCCCCAGCGGGGGACAAATTGCAGCGTCAGATAATAGAAGAACGGCGGCAGAGGACGAACCTCGTAGAGGCCACGCAGGAGGTAGGCACAGCCGAGGCCAAAGAGCGTGAGGCCGGCGATGAGCACCAGCAGCCACCGCTTGACCTGTATCCCAGGCACCAGCCATCTCAGCGGCCCTCGTCTTACCTGACGCCTCATCTGCCTCCTCCGTCTCCTCCTCCGGCGTAGGATTATAGCCCAAGTCCGAGGCAAAGTCAAAGGAGAGTGACGAAGTGCTTCACAGCGGTCATTCACAGGCCCGCGGACTCGTCAACTGGAAGGCTGTGTGCTTGTGGAGTGGTGAAACGCCATCGGCGGGGTGAGAAGATGCGAGGAACGGACAAGGAAACTCGCCTGTCGTCAACCGGGGCGGAGCGGCCCGTGTGAAGAACCGCCCCGCCCTTCCCCTGTCCGGCCCACAGGGGCTTATCATAGTAGACGACACGGCGAGAAAAAGGTCGCGCTGTTGGGCCACCTATCTGGGCAGCGGAAAAGCGGAAAAAGCGGGACGGATAGAATGTTCCGCTCCTTTCCTTCCGCTTCTGCGCTGACTACTTGATCTCGCGCCCTGCGTATTGCCGCTTGTAGTACTCCCGATACTCTCCCGTCTTGATCTTGCGCCACCACCATTCGTTGTCCACGTACCAGCGCACGGTCTTCTCCAAAGCCTCCTCGAAGGAGTGGCGGCTGCGCCAGCCTAGCGCCCCGATCTTGTCGCAGTTGAGGGAATAGCGGCGGTCGTGTCCGGGCCGGTCGGTGATGTGCTGGATGAGGCTGTACGGCTTGCCCAGCAGATCGAGGATCAAGCGGGCCATGACGATGTTTTCCGTCTCCACGCCGGTGCCCAGGTTGTAGGTCTGGCCGGGCGTGCCCCTGTGCAATACCACGTCAATCCCCTGGCAGTGATCCAGCACGTACTGGTAGTCCCGCTGTTGCCGCCCGTCGCCGTAGAGGGGCAGGGGAATGTCGTCAATAGCGTTGGTGATGAAGAGGGGGACGACCTTCTCCGGGTATTGGAATGGCCCGATGTTGTTGCTTCCTCGCGTGATGGTGACCGGCACGCCGAAGCTGACGAAGTAGGCGTAGCACATCAGGTCCCCGCCAGCCTTGGAGGCGGAATAGGGCGAGCGAGTGACCAACGTGTCCGTTTCCAGAGAGGAGCCTTCCAGCACCTGACCGTAAACCTCGTCGGTGGATACCTGATGGACCCGTTCCAGGCCGAACTTGCGGGCCACCTCCAGCAACACGTAGGTACCGTAGACGTCGGTCTGGATGAAGCTGCCCGGCTCCATGAGCGAGCGGTCCACGTGGGTGTCGGCGGCAAAATTGACAACCGCGTCAATATCGTGCTCCTGCACGACAGCTTCCACTTTCGCTGCGTCACAGATGTCGCCGTGCACGAAACCATAGCGCGGGTCGTCCTTGACGTCCAGCAGATTGTCTAGATTGCCCGCGTACGTCAACTTGTCATAGACGATGACGTGGTAGTCGGGGTATATGTCCAGCATGTAGCGAACGAAGTTGGAGCCGATGAACCCGGCCCCGCCGGTGACGAGCAAGTTCTTCAATGTCCCTCACTCCTCGGTGTGCTGTTTCACTCTCTGCCATCGGCGATTTGGTACAGATCTTCGAGGGTATCTACTTCCACATAATAGCAAATTATGTGCTTGGGCATAACACAGGCGCTGCCAAATGCAATGTAGGCCAAGCAGCCAACACCAAATTGACCAGTTGCAGCCAGGGAATACCCAGGAAATCAGCGCCAGCCAATTCGAGAGGTGATAGACCGGCGCGTATCGCCCCTTTGAGAAAACGCCAGCAAT
>DFBV01000251.1 GCA_002366755.1 Anaerolineales bacterium UBA3071 | reverse complement strand
CCCGATGATCAGGGATGGAGAGCGTATAGATCGAGCCGGGCTTGATCATGATGATGTGGCTGCCGCTCTGACGGACGACTTCCCAATCAGCCAATTCAAGGGCGCGCACAGCTTTTCGTCCCGAGATGAGCGGAAGCTTAGGCATAGACCGGCACTCTGACCTCGTGCGTCTCGATAGTCAATGGCAGCCCCATCTCTTGGCGCACCTCCAGGCACAGTTCGATCGCCTCTTTGATGTTTTCCAGCGCCTCTTGTTGGGTGCGGCCCTGACTCACGCAGCCAGGAATCGCCGGGCACTCCACCACGTACCAGCCATCTTCATCTTGTTCGATGGTGACTATGAAGCTCTTGACTTTCATCTTCTTGCCCTCACCTCGTTTCTGGCGCATAGAAACCGACGTGACGTCGAGCGACACATCTTCAGCCGGCCTCCTGGGAGGTGCGGTGCCGGATGGCTCCGGTGGCTCTGCTGCGTAGCCAGGACGAGGCTCGTGGACGGTTAGGACAGGTTGGAGTCGGACCACTTCCGCCTGACTAAGTGCGGTGGTCGGTCGGCGTGCCGGGTCAAAGACGTGGCTACCATCGTGCTCGCGGATGCCCACGATTTCGTAGCTGAAGTTTGCCAGCATGGCGAACAGCAGGTCTTTCCACGGCTCGCTTACTCCGTACTGTCGGAGCGTATATCGGGCTTCGTCTGGTCGCCTGAACTCGATCATCGGTTCCGCCAGCAACCCGTCGCCGAACTGCTGGGAGAAGCGGACTGTGTAGTAGAAACCCTGGATCATATGCATGAATAACTGTTGTTCCTCATTGGACAAAGGACGGGAGAAGATGACGGTGTGAGTATGTGCCGTAATCTCCCCATTGATATCCCGTTCCCCTCGTCGGATTGTCAGGTCATCCATTGTGTATCCTGGCATCTCTCATCACCCCCTGTATGGTCTGAACTCGGCACGAGAATTCAGGAATTCGAACTCTGCCAGCAACTGCTCAGCCTGCTGCCCAAAGGACTGGGAATAGGACGCGGATTCCCACGGATTGGACGGATTCTCGCGGATTTCTCAGGATGTATCTGTGTATATCCGTCGAATCCGTGTTGATCCGTGTCCGATGGTTACCTGGCTGACCAGTTACCGCTGCCAGAGTGTAATCTTCCATGACTTCACGAAGCCACCGCTGCTCTCTCAATCGCCCGCACGACTTTGCAGTACCCCGTGCAGCGGCAGAGGTTGCCGGTGAGTGCTTGCCGGATCTCCTCGCGACTCGGCCGTGGCATCTCCGCCAGTAGTCCGGCAGCGGACATGATCATTCCCGGCGTGCAGTAGCCGCATTGCACCGCCCCTTCCTCGATGAAGGCCTGCTGCACCGGATGCAAGCTGCCCTCTCCTGCCAGTCCCTCGATGGTCACCACCTGGCAGCCGTGGACGCGCGGCGCAGGCACCAGGCAACTCTGCACCGCCATGCCATCCAGCCAGACGGTGCAGGCGCCGCACTCCCCCTCGGCGCACCCTTCCTTAGTGCCCGTCAGCCCCAGGTCCTCGCGCAGCAAACGCAGCAGGGTCTTGTCGTTCGCCCCGCACACGCTCACAGGCTGACCGTTGACCGTGAACTCGATGGGGGCGTTGGAGGCGTGAAACGTGATGCGTGGTGCGTGCCTGATCACCGATGCCTGATCACTGATCCCCTTCAGCGTGACCGGACGTGCGGGCCAACCGTGGCGCTCGCTGCCCTCTCGCAATTGCCGCAGTGCCCGCACAGTGAGCACCCGCACCATGGCCCGGCGGTAGTCAGCGCTGCCGCGGATGTCATCAATGGGCCGCGCCGCGGCCGCTGCTAGTTCGCCCGCCCGGGCCATCGTGTACTCCGTCAGCGGCCGGCCGATGAGGCTCTCCTCCGCGTCGGTGGCGCGGATGATGGTCGGGGCCACGGAGCCGAGGGCCATGCTGGCGCGGGAGATACGGCCATCCTCGAAGCCCAGGACGACGGCCACGTTGACTACGGCAATAGCCTGCGCCTGACGCAGCCCCAGCTTGAGGAAGGTGCCCCGCTCGTTTGCTTTCAGTGCAGGAAACTGGATGGACACCAGCATCTCATCCGGCTGCAACGCCGTGCGCCGCACGCCGAGGCAGAACTCCTCGAAAGGCAGTTCTCGCTCGCCGCGCTGGCGGCTGCCCAGGATCACCGATGCACCCAGCGCCCAGAGCGGGGTGATGGTGTCGCCTGCGGGCGACGCGTTGATCAGGTTGCCGGCGATGGTGCCGCGATTGCGGATCTGTGGCGAGCCTACCTGCCAACAGGCTCTGGCCAGGGGGAAGGCTCTATCCACCAGCAGATCTGAAACCACGACCTGGCTGTGGGTCACCAGAGGCCCCAGCCGGACTGTACCGTTATCGAGGGCGATGTCGTCCAGGCCGGGGATGCGGGTCACGTCCACCAGCGTGGGCACGTGCCGTACCCCGCGCTCCAGCTCCAGGATCAGATCCGTGCCGCCGGCGATGATACGAGTGTCCTCGCTGTGCTCAGCCAGCAGGGTCAAGGCTTCGGGAAGTGTCTTGGGAAAACAGTAATTCTGCCACATCTTGATCTACCTCATCTACCTCCCAATTCCTTCTCCCATCTCTTCCATCCCCCTCTTTGCGTATCTTCTGTACAACAGAAGTATACAACCATTCTTCTTGGCCGCCAAACCCAAGGATTCGCGGGGTTGCGCAGTGGTTGCGCGTGGACAGGAAGGTGCAACGCACTTGACA
>DFBV01000066.1:23246-25632 GCA_002366755.1 Anaerolineales bacterium UBA3071 | reverse complement strand
GGGGAGCCGGGTGGCTTCGTGCTGGAGATGCCTCCCTACCGTCGGCCCAAGTTCGGGCAGGTGGCATGGCGGGCGCTGGTGGACCGGGTGGCGCACACGATGTGGCGGGCGGTTGAATTCGCCGCGCCGGCCACGCTGCTCATCTGGGTTCTGGGCAACGTTCCCCCTGGCGCCCCCTTTGAGCAGACGGCCATCGGCTGGCTGGTGCGCACGCTGGCGCCGCTTGGCCGGCTGTGGGGGTTGAGCGGTGAAATGCTGACCGCCCTGCTCTTCACCCTGCCGGCCAAGGAGATCATCGTGCCCGCCTTAGCCATGACCTATGGCTTGCAAGCCAGCCTGGCAGAATCTGAGCAGGTGCTGGCTTACTTGCCCCAGGCGTGGACGCCGTTGACCGCCTACACATTCCTGCTGTTCTTCATGCTCTACCTGCCCTGCCTGGTGACCGTGTGGGCCACCTGGAAGGAGACACGCAGCCTCAAGTGGACGTTGATGGGATTAGTTGTGCCGCTGGTAATGGCCAGCCTGATCACGTTTGTCGTTTATCAGACCGGGCAACTGTTAGGCTTCTGATTGCAGAAACCTCCCGCAAGTTCGGAACCTGCGTCAGGTTAGGATGAGGAATCCTTGATGCGAAAGGAAGCCTATCTCACCAGGCCGCTCTCCGATGGCGCGGTGCAGTGCCAGGTCTGCGAGCACTTCTGTGCCGTCAAGCCGGGCCAGGCGGGCAAGTGCGGCGTGCGACGCAACTATGACGGCACGCTCTACTTGGTCGTCTACGGGAAAGCCGTCGCCATCCGCGTGGATCCCATCGAGAAGAAGCCGCTCTTTCACTTCCCGCCCCGTGGCGACGTCCTCTCCATCGGCACCTATGGTTGCAACTTTCACTGCTCCTTCTGCCAGAACTGGGAGATGGCGCAGAAACGTGACTTCGACGAGGAGCGGGATTACCGTTCGGCTGAACGCTCACGGCGAAGCCTGGGCCAGGACGCCCCGCCGGAGGCACTGGTCAGCACCTGCCGGCAACGTGGCATCCCTATGATCGCCTACACCTACAACGAGCCGACCGTCTTCTTCGAGTACACCTACGACACGGCCAGACTGGCCCACGGGCAGGCGATCAAGAACGTCTACGTCTCCGACGGCTTTATGTCCCGCGCCGCGCTCGACATGATCGTGCCCTACCTGGACGGCATCAACGTGGACCTGAAGGCCTTCGGCGAAACCGGCGAGGAATTCTACCATGACGTGTGCGGGGCACGGCTGGAGCCGGTCAAGCGCAACATCCGCTACATCGCCCAGCAGACCGCCGTCTGGATCGAGGTGACGACGCTGCTCATCCCCGGCCTCAACGACGGCGACGACGAGCTGCGGGCCTTAGCCGCCTGGCTGGCGGAAGCGGACCCGGAGATACCCTGGCATGTGACCGCCTTTCGCCCTGCCTACAAGATGCTCGACCGGCCGCCCACCTCGCCGCGCGATCTAGCCCGCGCCTACGAGATCGGCAAACGGGCCGGGCTGCACTACGTCTACGTGGGCAACGTGATGGACGCCGACCGGGAAAGTACCCATTGTCCGAAGTGCGAGCAGTTGCTCATCCGGCGCCGTGGATACGACGTGCGGGAGGTCTGGGCCGAGCGGGGCGTCTGTCCCCGCTGCGGCCACCTCATCCCCGGCGTGTGGGGTTGAGGAGAGGAGAGAGGAATGTCGGCGAAAACGTTCGCAATTAGAGCCTCGGTATTGGGGGCGGCCGTCGTCAGCCTGGCGCTCTATGATTGGCTGGGATTTGAACCGCTCCGCTGGCTGGGGTTGGTTCTCTACATTTCCACCACGTCAGTTCCGTGTTCGTCGTCTCCAACTCGGCCCGGCTGATCCGAAAATGAATCAGGACGCAAATGGTTGTCTCGATGAAAACTACTACAGAGACTCACGAGCGCCTGAAAGCCGGTGGGTTGCGGGTCACGTCACAACGGCTGCTGGTGCTCCAGATTCTGGAAGAGTCGAGGGAGCATCTGGACGCCAAGACCATCTACGTGCGAGGACGAGAGCACGATCCCGACTTGAGCCTGGCTACCGTCTACCGCACGCTCGCCAAGCTCAAGGAAATGGGCCTGGTGGAGATGTGTTACCTGGCCCGCGACCGTAGACGGGCGTACTACGAGGCTACAGACAAGGGGGAGCACTATCACTTTACCTGCCTGGGTTGTGGCCGGATCACTGAGATTCGCACATCCTGCATTGAGCAGGCGTGCCGCGAGATGGCGGAAAAGCTGGGGCTGGTCTTTACCCGGGCCAACGTCTGCCTTAAGGGCTACTGCCCCGCCTGCGCAGCCAGAGGGGAGGACTGAGGAGGGATACCTGGCATAGGAGGAACTGTGAACTGGACGAG
>DFBV01000066.1:0-23051 GCA_002366755.1 Anaerolineales bacterium UBA3071 | reverse complement strand
GCAGCGGGTGGCGCGCGTGGTCGCCATCGAACATTCGTTGCCCGCCGCGGTCTTCTTGAGGGAGAAACTGGCAGAGGCTAACCTGACCAACGTGGGGGTGCGCTGTGAGAACTGGGTCACGATGGATGCCACCACGCTCCAGGAGCAGTTCGACCTGGTGGTCTGCTCCCACTTCCTGTGGCAGGTAGCCGACCTGGAAGCCCACCTGCGCAAGATGGAGCGCGCCTCCCGGCGACTCTGCGCCGTGATCCAGCCGGCCGGCCGCAGCCCGCTGGTGGCCGAGACCTGGACGGCGGTCACCGGCCAGCCCTACGACGGGCGCTTCGATCCCGACGCCGATGTCTTCCCCTACCTGATCCTGCGCGAGTGGGGACGCCGGGTGCACGTGCGCACGTTTGATTACACCGTCGAGCGGGACGCGGCACAACTGGAGCGCTACGTCATCGCCTTTATCGCCAAGCACGTGCCGATGGACGCCGCGCTGCGCGACCGCATTGCCGCCCACGTCGCGCCCTATTTGCACGACGGTCGGCACGCTGACCACAGGCAGGCGGTCGTGCTGCGGTGGTCAGCCCTGGAGAACGACACGGCAAGGTCTCCCAACCGCAGTCGAAGGGGCTATCAGTCTGAAAGAGAGTGAAGCACAGACAAAGGAGAGCGACCAGTGTACCAGACTCGATAAGGAGGTATGTCATCATAGTGGAACAGCAAAAGACGATCACCGTCGCTCTGGCGGGACAGCCCAACACGGGCTAGTCCACAGTGTTCAACGTGCTCACCGGCCTCAAGCAGCACGTGGGCAACTGGCCGGGCAAGACGCTGGAGCAAAAGACCGGTACCGCCACCTACAACGGCAGCATCTATGGGTTGGTGGACCTGCCCGGCACCTACAGCCTGACGGCCAACTCCCCGGAGGAACTCATCGCCCGCGATTTCATCATCGAGGAGCACCCCGACGTGGTGGTCGTGGTGACGGACGCGGCGATGCTTGAGCGCAACCTGTACCTGGTGACCGAACTGCTGCCGCTCTCGGTGCCGGTCATCATCGCCCTGAACATGATGGACGTGGCCGAGCAGGAAGGGCGCCCCGTTGACCCCAGGGCGCTGGAGGAGGCGACGGGGCTCAGGGTGGCGCCGATGGTGGCGGCGAAGAACCAGGGCGTGAGAGAGTTGTTGGCGGTCGTTGACGACCTCGTTCACGACGGGGTGGAATATGCGCCTAGCAAGCCGGAGATACGAGAGGACCACCGCTCCCTGCTGGACGACGTGCAGGCCCAAATCGCGGGCAGCGCCCCGGTCCCCTATCCGGAGGACTGGGTGGCCCTCAAACTGCTGGAGGGGGACAAGGTTGTTACAGAGATGATGAAGGGCAGCCTGTACCCGGAGCGCTGGGCAAAGGTGGAGGGCCTCCTGCGGGAGTACGACGACGCCCAACTTGCCGTGGCCAGCGGGCGCTACGAGTGGATCGAGCGCATGACCCACGCTGCGGTCGAGCGCCCCAGAGCGGGCGCCATCACCCGCACGCGCCGGTTTGACCGCATCGCCACGCACCCGGTCTGGGGCGTATTCACGATGCTGGGCATCTTGATCGCTACAATCGCGGTAGCAATGGCCATCGGGTTTCCAATCTCGATGGGGGTATTCGGTGGCATCTCGGCACTGGGGACAGTTGTCGCACCACTGCTGGCGAACGCTCCGGCCTGGATATCCGGTCTGGTGGTGGAAGGGATTATCTTCGGTGTGGGGGCAGTCGTGGCAACCCTCTCGTTCTTGCTCTTCTACTTCGCCCTGTTCGGGTTGCTGGAAGACATTGGCTATATGGCGCGAGTGGCCTACGTGATGGATCGCGCCATGCGCAGGATCGGCTTGCATGGTAAGTCGTTCCTGCCGTTGCTAATGGGCTTCACCTGCAATATCCCGGCGGTCATGGGCACGCGGCTGATCGAGACGGAGCGGGCGCGCTTGAAGGCGGTCTTGCTGACGCCGCTCGTGCCATGCATGGCGCAGACGATGATGCTTTCGTTTTTCGCCCCTCTCTTTTTCAGCCCCGGCAGTTGCGCCACAGATGCCAGAGGCAACGTGTGGGTGCTGACGGCCAAGGGGACGCAGGCGGCAGCGCGAATGGCAAAGAAGAGACGACCCGACTAGTTGTCTCTACAACTGTCCCGGAAAGACAGTCAAGAGCGCGGGCGTTTTCTGGGGTTGCGAGGGAACCAGCCTCGCTCCACCCGCTCCTCTTGCTTCACCAGCTCCCTTGCTCCCCAGATGACGGTGACGCCAAAGATGCCCAGCGTGGCCGACAGGAGCACGTGGTCAACCCAGAGGGAAGCCAGGACGAGGGCCGCACCGAGGATAGCCGGCACGGGCCAGACGTGGGCTCCGATGTGATACTCGACCTTGATGACCCACACGTGGCCCAGGCCAATGGACAGCAGAGTGAAGATTCCCAACAGTACACCGGTGAATTGCATGTTTTCTACCCCTTTTCATATCCTGACGTGGATACATTATAACCGCAACCCGCGAGAAACGAAAGAAGAGGGACCATGACCTACGATCAAATCTTCCTGGCGGTTGCTTTGATTACCTTTCTCGTCACCTTCGTTGGCATCATGGTCTTCGTGCGGAAGCGGAGGTATGACCCCAAAGGGGTGACGACGAACGTGAAAGCGTGGAAACCCGCTGTCACCACCGTCGCCACATTGCTCTGGCTGGCGGTGATGCTGCTCTGCATCTTCGACGCCCGCAGCATCGCCTGGTTCGGGCGCATCGCTTTCCTGGATAACGACGTCGCCAAGGGGTTGGGCATCGCATTGTGCACCATCGGCCTGCTGGTGGGCATCGCCGGGGAGGTGACGTTGGGCGAGCACTTCCGCGTGGCTCTACCCAGGGAAAAGATCAGGCTGGTGACCACAGACATCTATCGCCATATCCGCAACCCTTGTGTCCTGGGGGTAGATCTCGTCGTACTGGGCACCTTCTTCATCACCCCCAGCCTGCTGGCGCTGGTCACCGTCGCCCTCAACTTCGTCGGCTTCTACCTGAAGGTTCAAGCCGAGGAGGAGTATCTGCTGCGGACGCACGGAGAGGAGTACGAAGTCTATTGTGCGCGGACAGGGCGGTACCTGCCCCGGTTCTGATGGTCCTGAGCCTCGCCTCAGCCTTTGAGGGTAAGAACGACCAAACGTGGAGGCAAAGACAGAGGGGGTAAAGCATAGAGATGGCTTTGAGACGGATTCGATTCGTGGGTGATCCGGTGTTGCGGAAAAGGGCGCACAAGGTGAGCCGATTCGACGACAATCTGGCAACTTTGGTCCAAGATATGGCCGAGACGATGCGCAACTCGAACGGCGTTGGCCTGGCTGCGCCCCAGGTCGGCGTGGCGGCGCGGGTCATCGTGGTAGAGACGCCTCAGGATGAAGACGAACCCGGAAGTGGCCAGCTATATGCTGTCATCAACCCCAGGATTGCCCGTGCTTCCCAGGAGATGGTGGACGGTCTTGAGGGCTGTCTTTCGATCCCCGGCTACGTGGGCGAGGTGACCCGCCACGCGGCCGTTATCGTCAAAGGCCAAAGCGTCCAGAGGCGCAAGATTCGCATCAAGGCCCAGGGGCTTACGGCGCGCTCCTTTCAGCATGAGATTGACCACCTTGACGGTGTGCTGTACATTGACAAACTGACCGCCCCTGACCGCATCTGGCGCGTGGAGGAGGATGAGGAAGAAGAAGCTGAAGTGCAAAAAGTGAGGGAAACACGATGAATAACACCGTCATCCACACCAAGGACATGACAAAATTCTACGGCCGGCAGCGGGGCGTGCTCGACGTCAGCATTGAGGTCCGGCCGGGCGAGGTGTTCGGCTACCTGGGCCCCAACGGCGCGGGCAAGACGACGACCATCCGCACGCTGCTGGACTTTATCCGACCCACGCGCGGCCGGGCCACGATCTTCGGGTTGGACACGCGCCGGCACAGTTGCGAGATCCGGCGGCGCGTCGGTTACGTGCCCGGGGAACTGGCGCTGTACGAGAACCTGACCAGCGCGGAGTAGCTGCGTTACGCAGCCTATTTGTGTGGAAGTGTGGAATGGAAATTCGTCGAGGAACTAGCGGCGCGGCTAGAGTGCGAACTTTCGCGGCCGATTCGCTCCCTTTCACACGGCAACAATCAAAGAATCGGGCTGATCCAGGCGTTCATGCACCGGCCGGAGCTGCTGATCCTGGACGAACCAACTCTTGGCCTGGACCCGTTGATGTAGCAGGAATTCTACCGCCTGATCGCGGAGGTCAAGTCCGAGGGGCGGACGGTGTTCCTTTCGTCGCACATCCTGCCCGAGGTGGAACGGGTATGCGATCGCGTCGGGATCATCCGCGAGGGGCGGGTGGGGATGGTCTTCCAGAACTATGCCCTGTGGCCGCACATGAACGTCTTTGAGAACGTGGCCTATCCTCTCCACATGCAAGGGTTGAGCAAAGGTGAGGTACAGAAAGAGGTCGCCGAGGTGCTCTCTCAGGTCAGGTTGGAAGGGTTGGAGAAGCGTCGTCCCGACCAACTCAGCGGGGGGCAACAACAGCGGGTGGCCCTGGCGCGCGCGCTGGTGATGCGCCCCAGGGTGCTCCTCCTGGACGAGCCTCTGTCCAACCTGGATGCCCATCTCAGGGAAGATATGCGGTTTGAGACCAAGCGTATCCAGCGGGAGACGGGCGTGACCATCGTCCACGTCACCCACGATCAGGCCGAGGCGATGGCCATCGCCGACCGGATCGCCGTGATGAAGCGGGGGAGGCTGGTGCAGACGGGTCCGCCGAGGGAACTCTACGAGCACCCCCGGGGCGACTGTATCTGTTCGTGACCAGGAACAATCCGAAGTACACGAGAGCAGGGAGCCAAGAGTATCGTCTGCATGACGGCGGCGTCTGCACGGCCAACATTATGCTGGCGATGGAGGCGTTGGGGATGGCCGGGCGATGGGTGATGTTGGCGGGAACGGAGCCCGACATCCCGAATCGCCCGGCGGACTTGCACCCCTTGGCGACGCTCGTGATGAGAGAAGAGCAATAGCAGAAGAAGCGCCCAATCAAACACAAGGAGGAAAAAACAATGAAATTCACAGACAGATTCTCAATGGAGGCCCAGGCGACCATCGCCTTTATCGTGGCCCAGATTCTCTTCAAAATCATATTCGAGTTCGAGGGCTCGCGGATCTTTGCCCAGACGCATCCCATGCCGGCGTTCGCCATCATAGTGGCTTTCACGATTGCCTGGGCCGTCATCGGCCTGTTGTGCCTGGCCAATTGGAGAACAGGTTACCTGCTGGCCGTTATACTCGGGGTTCTGAACCTGTTTCCGCTGGTGCTGCTCCTGTTTGGCATCGCTCCATTCCAGAACCGCCCTTGCTTTAACGGCTGGATAACTTTGTCGTTGATGTACTTCAGTTATCGGGCCTACAAGTCAATCAGGTAAGCCTCACGTTTCACGTTTCACCAAGGCGGGTTCTCGAACTGATGGTGCGGTTCGAGCGTCGCCGCACGCCTCAGGGGAGATGAGGAAATGAAAAAGTACCTCTTCTGCATCTTGCTTGGTCTACTATGCCCCACAGTTATGGGCATCTACTACGTCAGTGGCATTGGCTGTATCAACGCGATGGGTTTAGAGATGGCTATTGGCATCCTATCGAGCGGCGCCGCGCTCCTGGCCCTCAAAGAATACGGAGGGACGGGAAAACCAATCGGTCATTGGCTATCTGCTTTGATACCGTTAATCACCATCCCGCTCATTCCTGCTGCTATGATCAGTCATTCTGGGTTTGAGGCTTTTCTGGCCAGAGGAATGACGCCCTTTGCGACGATGGAGGGGTTTGCCATTGCCCAACTCGTTCTAGGCATTCTGATGTTCAGGGGCCTGATCTTCAAACGCGGGGAAGGCAGACTGATGATGCCCGCCATTGGGTTTGTGATCATGTCGTCGGTGCTGAGAATACGCAGCGCGTTCATAAATCCAGCCAGAATCCTGCGCGAGATTGGGCTCCAAAAAGGGCAGACCATGCTGGATTACGGATGTGGGATAGGAGTGTTTACCATACCCGCTTCAAAAATCGTCGGAGATGACGGTGTGGTTCACGCCCTGGACATCAACCCCTTGTGCATAAAAATGATCGAGAAAGAGGTCAGAAAAAGAGGGATTGCCAACGTCAAAACGATTCTCTCGGGCCGGGAGACGGGATTACCGGACGGCAGCGTAGATGTTGTTTTGGTGTACGACGTGCTCCAGATGATAACAGATAGGGGCAGGCTGATGGAGGAACTGCACCGCGCATTGAAGCCAGGTGGCAGTCTTTGGGCTACCGCCGAACACCTGGACGTGAACGAGTTTCTGGACGTCATAACGCAGGGAAACTTGTTCACGCTGGTTGAGCAAAAAGGGAAGGTTTTCAGATTCAGGAGGTGACAAAATGCGAAACATCATCATTGAAAGTTTGCGGGGTGTGCCCGTTGAGGAGCACCAAGTGGAGCTCGTGGAGCGGAAGGGCGTGGGGCACCCCGACTCCATCTGCGACGCCATCATGGATGAGGTCTCGGTGGCCCTCTGCCGGGCCTACGTGGAGACCTTTGGCCGCATCATGCACCACAACCTCGACAAGGGGTTGCTGGTGGCGGGGATAACGGAGCCAAAGATAGGCGGCGGAAAGATCGTCGAGCCTATGAGACTCATCTTTGGCGACCGGGCCATCGCCGGGTGGATGGGCAAGGAGGTCCCTATTCACGAGATAGCCATCGAGACGGCCAGGCGCTGGTTCAGAGAGAACATGCGCTTCGTAGACCCCGCGCGTCACGTCGTCTACCAGAGCGAGATAAAGCCTGGCTCGCCGGAACTGACCGACATCTTTGAGCGGGAGGTGATCGGGGCCAACGACACCTCGGCCGCCGTCGGCTACGCCCCGGTGACCGAGACGGAGAGGGCCGTTTACGAGTTGGAGCGTTACCTCAACTCGAAGGATTTCAAAGGGCGCTTCCCCGAGACGGGGGAGGACGTCAAGGTAATGGGCTACCGCCACGACCGCCATCTCATCCTCACCGTCGCTATGGCTTTCGTGGACCGGTACGTTGCGAGCGAGAGGTGGTATTTCGCCCGCAAGGAGGAGATCGTGGCTGACGTCGAGGCCTTCGTCGCCCGCAAGGGACTACATTTCGACGGAGTGACCGTTGACCTCAACACGCTGGACACGCCCGGCCGCGGCGAGGGGGGGATGTACCTTACGGTGCTGGGCACCTCGGCCGAGGGCGGCGATTGCGGCCAGGTTGGGAGGGGCAACAAGGTGAACGGCGTCATCGCCCTCAACCGGCCGATGAGCACCGAGGCGGCGGCGGGCAAGAACCCGGTCAGCCACGTGGGGAAGATCTACAACCTCCTCTCCCACAGCATCGCCAACCAGGTCTACGAGAGCGTACCCGGCGTCCGCGAGGCGTACGTATGGCTCTGCTCGCAGATAGGATGGCCCATTGACCAGCCCCTCATCGCCTCCGCCCAACTCATCCTGGAGCCTGGGTTGGAACTGGAGGCCATCCGCCGCGACGTGGAGGAGGCCATCGAGCAGGAGTTGGCCGGGATTTACGAGTTCACCGGGCGGTTGACGAGGGGCGAGTTGGCCGTGTGGTGAGGGCCAGGAGTTGTCGAACGGGGCAGGCACGCCGAATTGCTGGCGCAGGGCGGCGCGTACAGCCGGATGTGGGTCTCGCAGGAGAGGGCGCGCGGCTGGACGCTGGCAGGCAATAGGAGAGACATAAAATGAAACTTACAATTGCAGAAAAACTTCTGATCCGTAGTCCACTGAGGGCCTATATGTTGCGAAGGCTTGAGGCTCCAAGGGTGCTTTCTGATCTGGGCATTGGTGAAAGAAGCGTATGCCTGGACACTGGATGTGGAAGTGGTATAGGTGCTCTC
Organism: Anaerolineales bacterium UBA3071; assembly: GCA_002366755.1. Classification (GTDB taxonomy): domain Bacteria; phylum Chloroflexota; class Anaerolineae; order UBA3071; family UBA3071; genus UBA3071. Next base: position 15,111 of record DFBV01000066.1, on the reverse strand, counting down.
TTGATCAACCAATATCTCGACTGTGAGAAAGTAGTGGGCATAGACGTTGATCCAGATATGGTCACCACAGCCGAGGAGTGTTTGTCACACCCACCGAAGTGGGCTCGAAACATAAGAACCGACAACATCGAGTTTCTCTGCGAGGACGCAACCAGGTCTGCCTTTCCAGACTGCCACTTTGACGCTGTCTTTCTATTCGGCGTCCTTCATCACATAAAAGGGTGGAAGGGATTAATCTCAGAAGTTTACCGCATGCTGAAAGAGGGCGGCGTATTCTCCTTTTCTGAAGAAACCTTGCTGCCTGATTTTCTCTTCCACTTTGGGAAACCTGGACTTTGCGCAGCCTACGAACTTTTCGGGGGCACGCCAATCAGTGAGGGGGAATTGAAGGCCACTTTGGAGGGGAGCGGTTTTTCCATTCAACGGTTCGAAAAGAAACTGTCTATGTGCTTTGTGAGAGCAACAAAGGAAGGCCCGTAACTCTCGATATGTTTGGCATCAAAAGGCGATAACATGACGAACGAGCCGTACCATGACCATTGCTGAAGAGCATGAAATGAGCGACTTTCAACTCAAGTTTGGCGGGGAAACACCAGACGGCTGGCCCCCGAAATTCCTCGAACGCCAGCAAGGAAGAGCGATCCAATGACCAACATCCTGGAAATCAAGGACCTCTGTGTTGAGGTTGAAGGACAAGAGATACTTCACGACCTCGACCTGGTCATCGCCGATGGAGAGGTCCACGCCCTGCTGGGGCCGAACGGGAGTGGCAAGACCACGTTGATGATGGCCATTGTCGGTTATCCAGAATACGAGACAACCAAAGGGCGGATCTTGTTCAACGGGGATGACATCATCGAACTGGACATCACCGAAAGGGCCAGGCTGGGCATCGGCGTCTCGCAACAGCGTCCCCCCACCATCGCTGGCGTCAAGCTGCAGCAGGTTCTCGATTACGCCGTCGCCAATGCCCCGCAACGCGCCCAGGAGATTGATGAACTGGTGAGTACTTTTCAGATGGAGCCGTTTCTGGAGCGCGACATCAACGCCGGTCTTTCCGGGGGCGAGATCAAGCGCTCCGAGCTATTCCAGCTTTTGGCCACCCGCCCCAGGTTTGTGATGATGGATGAGCCCGACTCCGGCGTCGACCTGGAGGCGATGAACGTCATTGGGGAGATGACGAATGAGTTGCTGGCCAGAAACCATGCCATCCGGCCGACAGAGAGAAGGGCGGGCCTGATCATCACTCACACCGGCCACATCTTGGATTACGTCCACGCCGACAGAGCACACGTCATGTTGGACGGGTACATAGGGTGCTCAGGGAACCCTCGTATCATCCTCGACCAGATTCGCAAGTATGGCTATCAGGAATGTGTCCGCTGCGAACTCAGGAGGCATAGGCGATAATGGAGAATTCAACCAATTTGCGCCCGGTGGCCGATATTGACCTGAGCCAGTTTGCCACCGCCCCCAATACTCAACGGCCGGTGCTGATCTCCCCCGACCAGGTGGAGCTGGACGATGCGGAAGTGATGGCTAGCGTGGGGGTACACGTCAAGGGCGAGGACCGTTCGGGCACCTACATCCTCCGTGATTTTCATCCGCTTTATGCGCAAGCCCGGACCGATGGCCTGGAATTGTTGCCCATCGCCGACGCCTTGAAAGAATACGATTGGCTGCGCGAGAGATACTATTGGAGAGCGGTGCCGGCCGACCTGGACAGATACACCGCGCAATGCGCATCGGCGCCAGAGCCCCAGGGGTACTTTATCCGCGTGAGAAAGGGAACCAAAGTGCCTTTCCCCGTCCAGGCCTGCCTGTACATCGCGCGCAGTGACATCGCCCAGACGGTTCACAATGTCGTCATCCTGGAGGAGGACGCTGAACTCCACCTGATCACCGGCTGTGCCACGAGAACCGATGTGAGCAGCGCGGCCCATCTTGGAGTCAGCGAGCATTACGTCGGCCGGAGCGCCAGCTTGACCAGCAGCATGGTCCATAGTTGGGGCCCCGAGGTCGAGGTGCGCCCCCGCTCAGGGACAATCGTGGAGGCGGGCGGGACGTTTGTGAGCAACTATGTCTCGCTCCGGCCAGCCAGGAGCATCCAGAGCAACCCCCGCACGTGGCTCAACGGCGAGAACGCTTCGGCCAAATATCTCACCATCATCCTGGGCTCCCAGGGCTCAACCATTGACACCGGTGGCGACGTTTACCTGAACGGCGAGAACAGCAGCGCCGAACTGGCCCACCGGGCGGTGTGCACCGGCGGCCGCATCTACCAGCGGGGGTTGCTCGTTGGCAATGCTCCAGGTTGCCGGGCACACGTGGACTGCGCGGGCATGATCCTGGACGCCGGAGAAGACGGCTTCATCGAAGCAGTTCCCGGCCTGAGGTCCTTGCATCCCGAGGCGAGGATGAGCCACGAGGCCAGCATCGGCAAGATCGCTCCCGAACAGGTGGCCTACCTGCAATCGCGGGGGATGGAAGAGCGTGAGGCGGTCTCCTTGATCATCCGCGGCTTTCTGGATGCAGACATCGAGGGCCTCAGCCCTGAACTCGACGCCCGGATTGCCGAAATCGCCGAACTTGCCGGCCATGGTGAAAGATGATAAACTTCACCCACTGGAAAAGTAGACAATGACCAACCCGCTGCGCGCCTGGCTGCAGCGGCGATACGAAGCTACTTACCTGTTCGAGGAGGATGCGGCATGAAAAAACAAATGGTTGACGATTACTACACATCTCGAAAAGCGAAACTCCTGAAGGACTTCGACAAGGCAGCAAAACGTCTGAGAAGGATACTGGTATCCTATTACGGCGATGACCTTACGGATACCATCGCCAGAGAAACTCGCCAAGAATACGAGGCCCTCATTCCCGAACTGCCTTACATTGGCGGTAAGAAGAATCTCTTGACGAGGAACCTCATTGGGTCTGCACAGGCTTTGGCGCTATACAGAGTTTTGAAAAGACATGGCAAGACAGTGGAGGAAGCCGGAAAGGTTATTTACGAAGCGGTCGAGGCACAGATTGGTGCGTACTCCAGGCTATTGCTTTGCCTCCTTGGGAAACTGAGGTTCACCAAATTGGTTGTGAAAAAACTGAGAAAACTGGCAGCAGAATCACAAAAGCGTCGGTATCCTGGAGACTGGGTGTGCACATTTGTTGAGGGTGACGGTGAAGAATTTGATTTTGGCATAGATTATACGGAATGTGGGATATGCAAATTCTACCACGCCCAGGGCGCGGACGAATTTACGCCGTTTCTCTGTTTGACCGATTTTCCTATGAGCAAAGCGTTCGGTTCGGGATTGGTTCGGACCATGACAATCGCCGAAGGCTGTGAGAAGTGCGACTTTCGGTGGAAGAGAGGCAGGGAAGTAAAACAAGGATGGCCTCCAGAGTTTCTTAATATACAGGGGTTCAAGGAAAATGTCTAGAGAGGGACTGGTGAAGGAAATACTGAGCCAAGGCGACCTCGCTGCCAAAGAAATAAAAGAGGAGCTCTGGAGAAAGAATGTTAGCTTCGTGAGGTCGTATGATAGACGCTGTAGCGGGCTGTTTTGTCCGCTCGTCGTCTTGTGGCTCCTTCCCGCCATCGCCCAATGGTCCGGCTGGGGATTCTTGAGTTTCTTTGCCCGGCTACCCAGGGTGGACTTCCCCATAGTCGTGATTATCATGGGGGCGATTCTCTTCATCGCCGCAATAGCCCTGGAGGCAAAAGTCAATTCCATGAGGCAGAAGCGGGGAGGATGTCACGACGCGCACGAAACAGTGGTTATCATCAGGGAAGGCCCCTACAGAGTGATCAGGCACCCGGGCTATCTTGCTGAACTGGCCTACTTCCCCCTGCTCCCCATAATCCTCAGCAGATGGGTCCCTTTCACAGTCCTGGCCATAATCTACATCGTTGTATGGGTCGGCGCGATTGCCCACCTACTCAAAGCAGAGAACAACTTCAACCTGAGGAAATGGGGAGGGGAATACCGACGATATGTGGAAGCGGTGCCGGCAATCAATCTCGTGAAAGGGCTGAGGAAGCTGAGAAGTGAGACTAGCAAATAGGTTCATGAGAACGATAGGGAAGCAAGCCCGCAAACCCAGCGGGTGGTTGGGCGAAGTGATGTTCAGCCACATGGCAGCCTGGGGACACAGACCCTTGACCCGATGGGCCATCAGCTTCTTGGACGTGCAGCCGACCGATCACATGCTGGACGTCGGTTGCGGCGGCGGCATGGCGATCCAATTGATCGCCCGGATCGCCATAGAAGGGTTTGTCGCTGGCGTTGACTACTCAGAGGAAATGGTGCAGCAGGCGCGCAAGCGCAACTCGGCCGCCGTGTGGGCCGGGCGCGTGGAGATCAAACATGGCAACGTCGTGGCCCTACCCTACAACGACGAATCCTTTGACAAGGTCATCGCCGTTGAAACATTCTACTTCTGGCCTGACCCGGTAGCGAATCTGAAGGAAGTGCATCGCATACTGAAGCCGGGCGGGCTGGTCGCCCTGGCGATGGAGGGGAGCACAGAGTCGCCCGACCAGCAGAAATAGATTGCGCTGGCGGCCCGGATGGAGTTCCCAATCTACTCCGGCGCAGAGATAGTGGAGATGCTCACCGCAGCCGGATTCAGCCGGGCCTGGTTTGAGTCTGTGCCAGACAAAGCCTCGGGCTGGTTATGCGCCCTGGGCGCCAAATAGCCCATTCTGGTCTGTCTGGAGGATAAGCCAGACGGCCACGCCGATCATACTCAGATCACTGCAAGCACTCGGCTTGCCGATCACACTGCCCAAGCGCAAGCGAGCGGCAGGAAGCATCGGTGAGCTGTGCCGCGGCGTGCCCCCCATAATGCAACATCCGCTGGAAAAGCCACTCGCCTGCCCTGCCGGCGACACCCTCCCCCTTCCTAACGAACACTTGACAAGAATGTCAATCACCAGTATAATCTTTACTGAAAAACCTTTTCATTAAGAGGCCGCAATGACCGAATGGGAACAACGCCTTGCCGGTGCCGGTTGCCGCATCACCGCCCCGCGGCGGGCGGTAATAGCAGTGTTGATGAACGCGGATGCTCCCCTCTTGCCGCAAGAGATCCTGGAGCAGGCGCAGACGGTGCACCGCAAGCTGGGGCTAGTCACCGTCTATCGCACGCTGAACCTGCTGTCGGAGTTGAGCCTGGTACGTCGCGTTCACCGTGAGGACGGCTGCCACGGCTACCTGCCAGCCTCGGCAGGCCATCGCCACGCGCTGATCTGCCGAAACTGCCACCGGGCAGTGGAATTCACCGGCCACAACGACCTCCACGCACTGATCGAGCGTGTCGAAGCGAGGACGGGCTATCGCGTGGACGATCATCTGCTGCAACTGCTCGGCCTCTGTCCCCATTGCCAAGAGAGAGAAGGATAGACCTTTTCTGACGGTCAGCGAAGATGCCTGTCAACAACGAACGACCCGCACATCTGGTTCGACGGCCCATCATAATAGCTGTGGCCTTGCTATCCACCACGACGCTGTTAGCTGGATGCGGTCAGAGCGCAACGCCTGAGCCTACCGACCTGCTGCATGTCACCGTGAGCATCGTTCCGCAGAAGTACTTCGTGGAGCGCATCGGCGGCGAGCATGTAACCGTGAATGTGATGGTGGAGCCCGGGGACAGTCCGGCGACCTACGAACCCAAGCCAGAGCAGTTCCAGGCGCTGAGCCAGGCTGCTGCCTACGTCAGCATCGGAGTGCCCTTTGAGAGCGCCTGGCTCGATAAGATCGCCTCTGTCAACAGCGAGATGCTGATGGTAGACACAACAGAGGGGATCGAGCGGATGCCGATGGCAGCGCACCAGCACGGGGAAGAAGGGGAAGGAGAGGAAGGCCATGAGGGCAAGCCGGAAAACCCCGACCCACACATCTGGCTTTCGCCTTCGCTGGTCAGAATCCAGTCGCAAACGATCTACGAGGCGCTGGCGCAGCTCGACCCCGCGCACCAAGATGCGTACCAGTCAAACCTGGAAGGCTTCCTGGCGGACATTGACGCGCTGGACGATGCCATTCGAGAAGCGCTAGGGGGACTGGAAACCCGCAAATTCATGGTCTTCCATCCGGCGTGGGGCTATTTTGCCCGCGACTTCGGCCTGGAGATGATTCCCGTGGAGATTGGCGGACAGGAGCCCAGCGCGGCAGAGATGGCGGCGCTCATTGAGGGTGCCCGGAGAGAGGAGATCAGGGTGATCTTCGCGCAGCCAGAGTTCAGCACCAGGGCTGCGGAGACCATCGCCAAAGAGATCGGCGGCGAGGTATTGCTCATCAGCCCCTTGGCGACCGATTGGTTGGACAACCTGCGCCAAGTTGCCGATACGTTCGCTGGCATGTTGGGCAAGTAAGGGTCCGTAAAAGAATAACTTCCCGACACGATGTCATTGCGAGCGTTTTTTTGCGAAGCAATCCCCACGTTTGTCTAAGAAGGAGATTGCTTCGTCGCTAAAAGCGCTCCTCGCAATGACACGATTGGGGAACTTATTCATTTACAGGCCCTAAGGGGAGCGGAAATGCATCGCAGGGAAACGACAGAGACGGCACGAGAGGTGATCTCCGTCCAGCACCTCTGGGCAGGGTACGAGCATGAAGCCGTACTGGAGGACATCAACCTCACAGTCAAGGAACTGGACTTCATCGGGCTGATCGGCCCGAACGGGGGCGGCAAGACGACGCTGCTCAAAGTGCTGCTGGGGCTGGTCCCGCCCATGCGGGGTCAGGTGCACATCCTGGGCGGGAGCGTCAATGAAGGGCGGCGGCACATCGGCTACGTGCCGCAGTCGGTCGAGTTCGATCGCGACTTCCCCATCACCGTGTGGGACGTAGTCCGGATGGGACGACTGGGGAAGCGGGGTCTGCTGCAGCGCTACACGGCTGAGGATAACGACGTCGTTGCGGGGGTGTTGCGCAGCGTGGAGATGCTAGACCTGCGCCACCACCCCATCGGTGCGCTTTCAGGCGGGCAGCGGCAGCGGGTCTACATCGCCCGCGCGCTGGCCACGGAGCCCGAAATCCTGCTCCTGGACGAGCCCATGGCCAGCGTTGACCCCCTGGTGAGCACCAGCATCTACGAACTGCTGGGCCGCCTGAACGACCATGTCACCATCTTGATGGTCTCGCACGACGTGAGCGCTGTGTCCGCGTACGTGAAGACGGTAGGCTGCCTCAACCGCTGGCTGTTCTACCATGGCGAAAGGCAACTCACATCGGACATGCTGGAGGCTGCGTATCAGTGCCCCATTGATCTGATTGCTCACGGTGTCCCCCATCGCGTCTTCCAGGAACACACCGTGGTTCGACCGGGCTCACCGCAAGTGGAGGAGGTGCGGCAATGATCGAGGCGCTGCAATTCGGCTTCATGCGCAACGCCCTGCTGGCTGGTGTGCTGGTCAGCATCGCCTGCGGCATCATCGGCACGCTCGTCGTCATCAACCGCATCGTTTTTGTCAGCGGCGGCATCGCCCACGCGGCCTACGGCGGCATTGGCCTGGGGTACTTCTTCAAGTTCAATCCGGTCCTGGGGGCAATCGTTTTCAGCGTGGCGGCAGCAGTGGGAATGGGCGCGGTGCAACGCAGGACCCGACAGCGAGCGGATACCATCATCGGCGTGATGTGGGCCATCGGCATGGCCCTGGGCATCATTCTGGTGGACCTGACGGCGGGCTACAAGGCGGACTTGATGAGTTATCTCTTCGGCAGCATCCTGGCCGTGCCCAGCGGCGACCTGTTGATCATGTTGGCCCTCGATCTGATCATCATAACGCTGGTGGCTCTGTTCTACAAAGAACTGCTGGCGATCTCCTTCGACGAGACCTTTGCCACCGTGGAAAACGTGCCGGTAGATGCGATTCACATGCTACTGCTGTGCCTGATCGCCCTCACGGTGGTGATGATGATGCGAGTGGTGGGGTTGATCATGGTCATTGCCCTGCTGACAATGCCAGCGGCCATCGCCGGGCAATTCGCGAGGGACATGAAGCGGATGATGGTGCTGGCCAGCATCCTGGGCGTGCTCTTCACCACAGCCGGGCTGTGGCTCTCCTACTCCCTGAATCTCACCTCTGGCGCAACCATCATTTTGGTCTCCGGCACAGCCTATCTGCTGAGTCTGGTGCTGAAGCCGCTGATGAGCCGCGTCTGGTCGGAAAGCATGGGGTGATGAGGTGACAGACACCTCCCAACTGCCCCAGCCTCCCTCACCATTGACCTTCAACGGACCCTCTATGGGCTGCTGGACTCGTTCGCCCAACAGGCGCGATTTCCTGTAGGCTGCCCAGATGGCCTTGGACAGTATCGTACGCAGTCCCCCCTTCTCCAACTGGTAGATCGCCTCGGCGCTGGTGCCGCCAGGGGAAGTGACCTGGTTGCGCAGTTGCGCCAGGTGGAGGTCGGACTCCTGAGCGAACCGGGCGGAGCCGAGCACCGTCTGGATGACCAATAGGCGCGCCTGGCGGCAGGAGAAGCCCAGGTGCACTGCCGCGTCCACCAGCGCTTCCATGAGCAGAAAGACATAGGTGGGACCGGTGCCGCTGACGGCGGTAGCCATATTCAGCGCGTCCTCGTGGGTGACGTGCATCTCCGGCCCCATCGTCCGCAAGATAGCTCGCGCTTGGGCGCGCTGCAGCTCGGTCACCGCCGACGCAGCGGTCCAGACGGTCATGCCCTCCCCGATCTGAGCTGGCGTGTTGGGCATGGTGCGCACGACGGCGGCATGGTCGAGCCCGGCGCGAATGACAGCCATGGGCATGCCCGCGACGATGGAAAGCACGATCGCCGTGGGCTGGATGTGACCGCGCAGTTCGGCCAGCACAGGGGGCAGCACCTGGGGCTTGACCGAGAGGATCACGACATCCGCCTCACTGGCAGTGGCAACGTTATCGGTGGCGACGCGCACACCGTACCGATCTCGCAGTTTCTCGCCCCGCTCAGGACGTGGCCCGCTAGCGATGATCTGCTCTGGAGTCACTTCGCCGGCGCGCAGCAGCGCCTGGATCATCGCCTCGGCCATCGTCCCACTGCCGATGAAAGCCAGTGTCAGTCCATGCAATGCATCAGTAGCCATTTTCGTTCATCCCCCTTTAAAACAACAAGAAGCCGCTCGGCGAGCGAGAGGCAGTCCGGACCGCCCCGGCTCTGAAGCAGCTTCCCCATAGCATAGTGCCATTATACTGACAAACGGCCCCTCGCCAAATATGAGCATCCCGAGAATGTCCTCTAGTTGCAGATCGTATCATTCGATGGTTTGACTTTTCGGCCGGGGGCAGTATAATCAGCCAGAAGAGAACAGCCACCCTGCAGGACTATCCCCATAGGAGCGAAACATGACCAAGCCGAAAGTAGCGATTCTGAGAACCACACCAGAGACGGTGCTGGACGACTATCAGCGCTTGTGTGAGCTGGCCGGGATGCGGGAGGCGCTGGACCCGTCGGCAACCACCATTCTCAAGGACAACATCAGTTGGCACCTGCTCTATCCCAGCGCCAACACCACTCCCTGGCAATTGGAAGGAACCATCCTGGCGCTGCGGGACAGTGGCTTCAGCGACCTGGTGGACGTGCACAACCGCACGGTGGTGACCATCGCCGATCTGGGCGACCGCTACAACAAGTTCGGCCCGGTGTTGGCGAAGCACGGCGTGCCCAAGAAGTACAACTTCAAGCCGGAGGATATGACCTGGATCGAGTATCGGCCCCAGGCTAAAATGGCCGTGCTGGACACGATCTTCCCCGACGGCATTTACGTTCCCGACTACTTCGTGGGCAAGAACATCGTCCACCTGCCCACGGTCAAGGCCCACACCTACACCGTCACCACCGGGGCGATGAAGAACGCTTTCGGTGGCTTGCTCAACGTCAACCGGCACTACACCCACACCTGGATTCACGACACGCTGGTGGATCTGCTGGCCATCCAGAAGGAGATCCACACGGGCATCTTCGCCACCATGGACGGCACCACGGCCGGCAGCGGTGCAGGGCCGCGCACGATGGTTCCCCATCAGAAGGACGTCATCCTGGCCTCGGCCGATCAGGTGGCCATTGACGCCGTGTCGGCGAGAATGATGGGCTTCGAGCCCATGAATATCCCCTACATCACCCACGCGACCGAACGGGGGCTAGGCCAGGGGAACCCGCGGGAGGTGGAGGTCGTGGGCATGCCAGAGCTGGCCGATGAACGATGGGGTTTCACCGTGAGCGCGAACCTGGGCACGGGGATGGGGATGCTGCTCTGGCGCTCGCCGCTCAAGGTGTTCCAGAAGCTGCTGTTCCGCACACCTATCGTCAAGGTATTCATCTTTGCCAGTGAGGTGTACCACGACAGGGTCTGGTACCCCGTCAAAGGGCGCGGGGTGACCGAGCAGTGGAAGCGGGAGAGTCCTTGGGGACGGCTGTTCGAGAGCTATCCGGGGTAGGGGGGGCAGGCAACGCCGACAGCCCTGCTGCCTACGGAAAGCTATATCAGGAATGGAAGGACCTGGAGGAGAACGAGGCCTACCGGCTGGCGGTGGAAAAGGTCGTCGCCTCGGCGGGCAAGACGATGGTCCTGTTCTCCGGCGGCAGTAAGATGGGCGATGAGGACCTGCTGCTGAAGGCCCGCCTGTGCATGGAGGTGGGGGCCACCGAGTTGATCTTTGGCCGCAACATGTGGCAGCGGCCCTTCGACGATGGACTTGCCATCACCAAGAAGTTGAAAGAGATCCTCCTGGCCTTCTGATCTGAGTGTCACAAAGAGCCTTTCTGAGGATTCCGCGATGGACGCTTCAGCTTGCTGAAATCCGCAGCAAGCTGCGGCATCCGGTGGTCTTGCGGACAAGCGCCAGGCGTTCCCAATCGACTGTTGATGAAGAGATGCAAGATGCCCGACGCCGTGCTGAAGGTGGCCACGTACAACGTCAACTCCGTCCGCGCCCGGCTTGAACTGGTGTTGGAGTGGCTGCGCCGCGAGGCTCCTGATATCCTCTGCCTGCAGGAGACGAAGGTGCAGGACAAGGACTTCCCTGAGGAGCCCTTCCGCGAGGCCGGATACCACGTGGTCTTCCGCGGGCGGAAGGCCCACGCTGGGGTGGCTATCGTAAGCCAGGAGAAGCCGCTGGAAGTCGCCTTCGGCCTCGATGATGGCGGCCCTTCGGCAGGCTCGGGAGAGGGCAAATCGGACGAAGCGCGCCTCGTTCGGGCGGTGATCAGGGGCATCCCCGTAGTCAACACCTACGTTCCTCAAGGGCGCTCTCTCGACTCCCTTCATTTTCGATACAAGCTGGAGTGGCTGGCCCGGCTGCGGGCGCTCTTTGAGCAGCACTATTCGCCGCAAGAACCGCTCCTGTGGATGGGCGACTTCAATGTTGCTCCCGAACCGATGGACGTGCACAATCCCAAGCGGCTTAAGAAACACGTGGACTTCCATCCTGAGGCCCGCGCTGCCCTGGAGCGAGTGCGGGAGTGGGGCTTCGTGGACGTCTTCCGGCTGCACCATCCCGACGAGCCTGGACAGTATACCTTCTGGGACTACCGCGCGCGGGAGGCGCTGGAGCGCGGTCTGGGCTGGCGGGTGGATCACATCTGGACCACCGAACCGCTGGCCCGCAAGGCCACTCGCGCCTGGATTGACGTGGAGGCGCGGCGGGCGGAGCGGCCATCGGATCACACCTTCCTGGTGGCCGAGTTTGCTACCTGACGGTTCAAGGTTCGTGGTGCGCGTTTCAGCGCGCCTGCTGGCACGAGCTGCAGCATATCAGACCTTCACCCAGTCCAACCGCGACCGCAGTGCTGATAGGTTCGTAGTGCGCGCTTCAGCGCGCCCGCTGGCACGAGCTGCAGCATATCAGACCTTCACCCAGTCCAGCCGCGATCGCAGTGCTGTACGAACCCATCGTTCGCTGCAGGGCAACTTGCCATCAGGCCGATCACTGCGCTGGCCGGCTACGCCCGTGGATGGGATGATGTTGGGAGCACTGATGAACGTTGACGGCGCTGAAGCGCCTACTACGAACCTATCGTTCGCTGCAGGGCAACTTGCCATCAGGACTATCATAGACCTGGCTGACTACGCCCGTGTTGAAGCGCTTCAGCGAGAGGTGTGGCAGTTCGCCAGCGACACGGAGATTGTCCCAGCACACGTCCTGAAAGCGATTGCCGAAAACGGTGGCCTGCTGCTGGGCGCCTTTGGCCCGCAAGGCGTATTGGTGGGCTTCGTGTTCGGGTTCCTGGGCCGGCAGGACGGACATCTCAAGCATCACTCCCACATGCTGGGCGTTCGGCATTCCCATCGGAACAGTGGCACAGGGTTCCGCCTCAAATGTGCCCAGCGGGAAGCCATCCTCGAACAAGGGCTGGACTGGGCCACCTGGACCTACGATCCCTTGGAAGGGCGGAACGCTTACCTCAATATCAACAAGCTGGGGATCGTCTGCAACACCTACCTCCGCAACATGTACGGGGAGCTGCGCGACAGCCTCAACGTGGGCATCCCCTCGGACCGTTTCCAGGTGGACTGGTGGCTGCGCAGCCGGCGAGTAGAACGGCGGGTGAGCGGGGAGCGAACGCGCGGAACCCTGGCCGATGCCATCGCCGCCGGAGGAGAGGTGGTCAACGAAACACGGCTGGCAGGCGCAGTACGGATGCCGGAGGGAAGCAAGTTGGACAGTCGAGCCGCTGCCGTGCTCATCGAGATCCCCGGCGACGTACAGGCGGTGAAGCAAGCGGACATGGATGTTGCACGCCGCTGGCGACTGCACACCCGCGAGCTGTTCGAGAGCTACTTTGGGAACGGATACACGGTCACCGAGTTCATCAGCGAGGTGGCAGCGGGAGAAAGGCGCAGCTTCTACCTGCTGGAGAGCGATAACCAGATTCGATAGCGCCGATCGGGACGAGCAGAGATGAGAATCGAGCGGATCACCCTACGATGCATCCAGATGCCCCTGCGTCACCCCTTCCGCACCAGCTTTGGGCAGGAGCAGACCAAGCACGCCATCATCGTGGCCGTGCAGAGCGCGGGGCTGACCGGCTACGGTGAGACGCCGGTGGCCTCCTCACCCCTCTACTCCTACGAGACCACACAGACCGCCTGGCACATTCAACGAGACTTCCTCGTCCCTCGCCTGCTAAGGCAGGAGATCACGCGTCCCGAACAGGTGGTGAAGTTGCTGTCCGCAGTGCGCGGTCACCCCATGGCCAAGATGGGGTTGGAGGCGGCAATATGGGACTTGCTGGCCAAGGCCAGAGGATGTCCCCTGTCCCAGATGCTGGGCGGCACGCGAATGCGCATCCCTTGCGGGGTGAGCATCGGCATTCAGCCCAGCCTGCCCGCCCTGCTCGAGCGGATCGGTGACTTCCTCGCTGAAGGCTACCGGCGCATCAAGCTGAAGATCGAGCCCGGCTGGGAGCTCGCTGTGGTGAAAGCGGTGCGCGCCGAGTTCGGCGATGTGCCCCTGATGCTGGACGCCAACGCCGCATTCAGCCTGGACGACGTGCCCCTCTTCCAAGCCTTGGATGCATACAACCTGATGATGGTGGAACAGCCGCTGGACCACGACGACCTCTACGAGCACAGCCTGCTGCAGCGGCAAATCAAGACCCCTATCTGCCTGGACGAAAGCATCCGCCACCGCGGTGATGCCCGGGCGGCCATCGAGTGGGGGAGCTGCCGGATTATCAACATCAAGGCAGCACGCATGGGAGGACTGGTTGAGGCACGGCGGGTCCACGATCTCTGCCAGGAGCAAGGGCTGCCGGTCTGGTGCGGGGGTTTGCTGGAGACCGGCGTAGGGCGGGCGCACAACGTGGCCCTGGCCAGCCTGTCCAACTTCCGCCTGCCGGGCGACATCTCGGCCAGCGACCGCTACTTCGAAGAGGACATCGTGCATCCTCTATTCGTCCTGAACCCCGACGGGACAATGGATGTGCCGTCGGGAGAGGGCATCGGCGTAGAGGTAAAGGCCGACCTGCTTCAGCGGTTGACAGTCGAAGAGGCAGTGTTTGAAATGTAACAGTTCACAGATCCAACGGCCAGCGCTTGTGACTCGGAGAGCCAGCAGGGTGCCGCTCCTCCGAGTCTTTTTGTTGTCGAAGATTCACTACCGGACGCTTTTGCTCGGACGCGGACGAACACGGACAGACACGGATTCCTTTCATTGTCCTTCGCTCATTGGAGAGTGCCGAGACAGCAATTCCTCAGCACGGACGGCGGCCAAGATCACCTCTGCTGGAGCATGGGAAAATAGACGCGATATGGCAAACCGATGGTATTGGAGATGTCACCGAAATTGATCTCCAGACAGGTGTTGGCCCTCACTTGTGCTTGGATCTTGTTCGGCGTGGTAGAACGGTATCCCACCGGATCGATCTCTCGCACCACGTAATCCTGGGGAGGCAGGTTGATAACCCTGTATCGTCCCTCTTGCACAAGCATAATTGCGTAGAAATCGCCGTCGGCATTTCTGATCTCCACTTGCGCTCCCATCAGGAGAGGTTCCTGTACAGGTTGCCAGGTGGCATCAAGGTTCAGGTCGTGCCAGATGCTGCCAGTGATTTCGCCCGCGCTGGGCGTGCTTGTTGGCGTCACCGTGTGCGTCGGCGTTGCCGTTGGCGTCTGCGTTGGCGTTGCCGTCGGCGTCACTGTGGGTGTGTCCGTAGGCGTAGATGTTGGCGTGTGGGTCGGTGTCGCCGTCGGTGTGTGAGTAGCGGTGGGCGTCGCGGTGGGTGTGTGGGTTAGCGTAGGCGTCGGCGTCATCGTCGGCGTCGGCGTCGCCGTGGGCGTGGGCGTGTGCGTTGGTGTTGCCGTCGGCGTATGGGTAGGCGTCGCCGTAGGTGTGTGCGTCGGCGTAGGCGTTGGCGTGTGGGTAGGCGTCGCCGTGGGCGTGTGCGTTGGTGTCGCCGTCGGCGTATGGGTAGGCGTCGCCGTAGGTGTGTGCGTCGGCGTAGGCGTTGGCGTCTCCGTCAGCAGCGGTGTTGCCGTGGGTGTGTGCGTCGGTGTTGCCGTCGGCGTATGGGTAGGCGTCGCCGTCGCTCCATGCGTTGGCGTCGAAGTTGGCGTCTCGGTGAGCACCGGTGTCGCCGTTGGTGTGTGCGTCGGCGTAGCCGTCGG
>DFBV01000182.1:2824-8246 GCA_002366755.1 Anaerolineales bacterium UBA3071 | reverse complement strand
AGTTGCCGCGCTCACAATGCTCAGGGCCATCTATTCTATCATCGCGAGGAGCGTCTTTCGCGACGAAGCGATCTCCAGCAGTTGGGAGATTGTAGGGCTATTCAGTCTTCTCCAGTGAAGCCAGTTGGTGGAGCAACCTGCCCCAAGAACCGGGTAGAAGCCCAATCGTATTGGGCGGTTCTGGGGTGAAGACGGCCAATGCGATTGGCCTGCTACCCCCCAGACCGAGAACTGAATGAACCTGGGGAGATTGCCTCCAGCTTGAGTTCAGCCGTGTAGCGGCGTCTGGTCGTTGCCATCACGTTCCTCCGACGGATCTTCTCTCGTACGCTATTGTCCTAGAAAGAGCTAGGCTGCCCCCTGCTGGCCACAACTGTGCGATCCCGGGTTCGACAAGGTTTGCCCTCTGTGGTATACTGTGACGGCAGACATACGGCAGAACAACGGCACGGCTATGCGTGCCGCTTATGCCACCTGTCGGCCAGTTATGGCCAGTCTAGCTACTGAGAGGGAGCAGGAATGCCTCAGGACCCCAACACTGCAAAGATCACGGTTATCATGCCCAGGGAGTTGCGAGACGCGGCCAGGGCAAAGGCGAAGGTGCTCCGCACGTCACTCAGCGAAGTTCTCCGGGGCTATCTGCGAGAGTGGGTGACTGAGCCTCTGCCCGACCTGATGAGCTGGGCTGAGCACCCCGACGACTGACACGCCAACCCCACTGAGGGGCTGGCGTGTCTTGCTATCGGGCAGAGCCCATGACAGGGACCATTGCCATTGCGAACCAAAAGGGCGGAGTCGGGAAAACCACGATGGCCGCGACCCTGAGCCACGGCCTGGCGCTGAGGGGTAAGCGTGTTCTGCTGGTGGACTGCGACCCACAGGGCCAGATTGCGACGTTCCTGGGGATGCGCCAGGAGAGCGTTCTGTTTGACCTGCTGGTGGCCACGGCAGCCTGCGCTGGCTGAGGGAGCAGCAACGTGAGTAGGAGCACGACAGGTGCCTCTGCCAGGCCGAGGCGCTCAACGGCAAGGCGGCCAAGAACATGCGAGCCGCCCGTAGGGCAAGTCCCACAAGAGCCACGGGGCCATCGCGGGCGCTGACCCTGCTGGGACAGCAAGTCACACGAGGACGTGTGTCATGAGGAGCGCATTGTTTTCTGCTCTAGTGGTCTGCCTAGCGCTGGCGCCCACCGCTGAGACGCGAGGACAAGAGCTGTCCCACTTCTTGGCATGGTACGCCAAGAACGGAGAAGAGTTCTAGCATGAAACGGCATTGTCACATCGGCGTCCACGCATTCGCCGTCTTGCTTGCGCTGATCATCATCCCTCTGATTACCAGCGCGGCGCCGCCCCCCCAGCCTCCGCTGCCGGAGGAGATCAGAATCGTGCCTCTCCGGGGGGCATGGACTGGGGCCGCTTTCGCGCCCGGCCGTATCCTGGTGCGCTTCGAGGACGGAATGAAAGTGGATGCCGCCCGCAGATTGCTAGATCAGCACGGCCTGACCGTTGTTGGCCAGATTGAGCAGATTGGTGTCCAGATTCTGGCCGTGCCTGAGGGACAAGAACTGGCCCTGGTCGAGCAACTGCAGGCTGATCCGCGGCTGCTTTACGCCGAACCAGACTACATCTACCAAGCCCTCATTACCCCCAACGACAGCTACTACGCCGAGTACCAGTGGAATATGCGCCAGATTGACGCTGCCGCGTCGGTGGGTGCGGCTCGGCCCGGTACAGCCACTCCTACGCCGACCCACACGCCAACGGCTACTCCTACCGCTACCGTGGCGCCAGCGTGGATTCACGGCATGGTGTGGGAAGATCAAGATCGCGACGGTGCGCGGGATGTGGGTGAGCCAGGAATAGCAGGAGTTCTGATCGCTCTCAGGACTTCAGATTTCACCGTCGTAGCCAGCAGGACGACGGGGCCATCAGGCCAATTTGGATTCAGTCCGATTGAACCTGGTGAGTACCTGGTAGAAGAAACAGACCCGCCAGGCTATGGATCCAGCACGTCCAACGTTCTGCGGGTCACCGTCTATCCTAGCGGAGCACACTGGGTCAAGCTCGGTGACTACACGATCCCGACGCCGACGCCTACCGAAACACGGACACCGACCGCGACACCAACTCCGTCTGCCTGGGTCTACTTGCCCCTGGTCATGAGGGAGTGCGGCTTGGCCCATCTACCCACGCCCACACCGGTGCCGCCGACCCCGACGCCGGAATTGCCACGAGCCGTGCGTTTCAAGGGCGTCATCCAGAGCAAAGAAGGCGACATCTGGCTGATAGACGGACAGCGGGTGTTGGTGACAGACGAGACGTCTATTGACGACAGGGCAGGCGAGGCCGTTGTGGGGGCCAAGGTCTGGGTGAACGCCGAGTGGAGCGCTGGCGTCCTGGCTGCAATCTCCATCAAGGTTGAGGAACCCGCTGTGGAGCGCAGAGAGTTCAGCGGCCGGATCACGAGCATTCAGGGCGAGGTCTGGACGATAGGAGGGAGTGCTTACAGTATCCCGTCCGAAACTGTTAGCGGTGATTCTCCCGAGGTCGGTTGCCTGGCCTGTGTCGCGCTGGACGAGTACCCCGACGGCTCGGTGGTCATTGTCAGTGTCGTCGTGGAATGTCAGCATCCGGTGCAATTCGGGGGGGGCATCGAAAGTATCGCGGGCAACCGTTGGCAGATAGGGGGTAGGACCGTGATCGAGGGTGAGGGCACGGTAGTTGAGGGGGTACGAGAGATCGGCCGGTGGGCAGAGGTGGAGGGAAATCAGCAAGCCGATGGCAGTGTGTTGGCAACGCACATTCGGGTTCTGGAGCCCACAGCGACGCCTACCAAGACACCGACAGCGACTGACACGCCTACGGCAACCGCAACCCCGACGTTCGCACCCACGGTGGGACCCACACCGGGATCTGATCCATACGAGCCAAACGATTCCTCTACTCAAGCCTACGGCGCTTTGGCCTCAGGGGCCATCTATGAGGCATTTGTGTGGACGGAGAATGGCTATGACTACTACTTATGTGGATGTCACCGCGCAGGGCCTTTTCGAAGCGATACTGATACTGAGCGAAGAGATTCCCAACGCTTACTACAATTTGATCTTGTACGACGACCAGGCTCAGGTGATTGCCTCCGACTATACATACAGTGAGCCTGTCCACATCGTGCAACGTGACCTATTCCCAGGTCGCTACTACCTACTGGTCAACTCACGGTCGCAATCTAGTCAAACCCAACCCTACCAACTGCAAGTATTCCTTCCTGGTTAGCCGCTAGCCATAGCGAACGGCCGTTCGCTACAACGCTGACCTGCAGGTCCAGGCCTAGGTAGGGCGGGGCAGTGGCCAGCGCTTCCCCGCCTGATGAAAATCAGATAATCCCTCGTTCACGGGATTTCCCTGGGCTTCTCTACAAAATGCCAAGGAAAGCCACCCTGAGAGAGCACGGGAGAGCGGAATGGGACAAGTTCCGACGACACCGGTGAGGATCACCCTGGGAGTGTTTCAGGGAGTGAGGCGTTTGACAGGTATCTCAGGACGCTGTAAAATGCCCTGAGTGTACCTGTTATACCTTCCGATTATTAGGGTTAATCGGAATCTATGGGGAAAATGGCATGACCACTGACGAACTGATGGCCAGCACTCCAGACATGTCAACTCAGGTCAAGACGTCCATGTCGTTGGCCATGGCCTGCTCGCAGCAGGCTCGTTCTATGTCAGCTGGGTAGGCATGTGCCACCAACAAGCGGTGGCAAAACGCACAGTCACAGGCAAAGCGAAAGGGAGGTGCAAAACCATGCAGCTGGGAATGCATGGCTCCACAGCAGCCCTAGTGCTGGTCACGTCCATCGTGCTGGCGAGCGGGCTTGCTGGCTGTGCGCAGAGAAAGGCCGTGCCAGAGCCGACGCCTGTGCCCGCTCTTCTAGCGCCGGTGGAATGCGTGGGACTGGAGGACAGCCTCCGCACTGGACGGGGTCCGCGTGAGACCCCCTCCCCGCCGGAGGAGTTTGTGACCCTCACTGAGGCAGAGCAGGAGACGGTCTTCGACATCCTGCTGCCTGCCTACCTGCCCAAGGGCGTTACTCTCCAGTGCGTCCGACTGCCGGGCATAGGCTGGTTGGGAGAGTCAAGGGCCGTCTACCTCATCTACGGCGGCGGCCTGACCATCAGACAGGTCGTGGCGACTGCTCCACCGCAATGGCCGCTGAGGAGTCTGGCCAATGACGGGTGGGTTGAGGTGGAAGTGAATGGCGCTCCGGGGATTGGACACGAGTCGAGCGACGTGCAGGCGATAGGCGGGACAGTGCACAATAGAGGTGCGGTGACGTGGTGGGCTGAGGGAATAACCTACGTTGTCACCGGCGACATGTCTCTAGAGGAGTTGCTGCGAATCGCCGAGTCCATGCAGTAGTCGCGGTCATGCGCGTTGAAGAGCGCAGACCCTCGTCCCCGCCCAGAGGCGATGGGGTCCCTGTTGCGAGCAAGCCGCAAGGATGGCCGGCTGCATGACATTGGCATGACGGTCAGAGCGATCACCGCCAGGGTGAGGACGCTGGGCAAGTCCATCGGCGTGGAGGGGCTGAGCGCCCACGACTGCCGACACCACTGGGCCACGCAAGCGGCCAAAAACGGGACGCCGATCGACCGACTGCAAGACGCCGGCGCGTGGGCATTGCCGGCAATGCCATTGCGCTATGTGGAAACAGCGAAGGTCGCAAACGAGAGAGTGCGACTAGAGAGCCACTGACCTGGACACGGTGATGACGGAGGAGGGCTACCGGGCGAGGTGGCTCGGGGGATTCTAGAAGCACTCGTTGTGATCCCAATCCACTGTAGCGCACTGGACGCAAACAACATGGAGGTTTCCTTTGGCTTTGGCCTGTCCTTTCGTCCCGTCCTGGCCTCCGCCGTCCCATGCCCCGGCCGGACATCAAGGAGTGTGTAGCTCGCTCAGTGCGATGGGCGATTTGACAACGTATAGCTTACATGCTATATTGTGAATGGCACAGAACGGGGAGAAGACGTGGACTGGACAGTTGGCGTCCATCCTCAAGTGGCCAGATTCATTTCTACATCGTTGCACCGGAGCCAGAGCACCGCTTGTTCGTCGTGGTGGCTACCATCATGAGGAAACAGGTTCCAACTGGCAGAACAGTCATACGGACAGCGTGGGAGCGGTTGGCCTATTTTGACGAAGGGAGATGAGTGAGTATGAATCTGGAGGAATATCGCCGACAACTGCTGGGAGATCCCGAGGTGGCTGCCGCACAACGGCGGCTGCAGCCCAAGCTCGACCTGGCAAGGCAAGTACTACACCTCCGCCTGGAGAACGGCTGGACGCAAAAGGAACTGGCAGAGCGGGCCGGCACCAAACAGGCCAACATCTCCCGCCTGGAGAACGCCAAACTCAACCCCTCGGT
>DFBV01000182.1:0-2761 GCA_002366755.1 Anaerolineales bacterium UBA3071 | reverse complement strand
TCCTGCTCTCGGCTAGGCTAGCAAGGCTACCGAAACGAAGTCAATACTGGCCCCCCAAGAAGCAAACCACCCAGGGCACTGCACCTCTCCAGCCAATCCCTGACGCCACTCTATCACAACAGGCTCACCGGATCCACGTCCACCCAGCAGTTGGGCGGGAGCGGCAGACCACGAAGCAGCGGTGTCGGATCCGGTGCTCGCACCACCACTTGCCAGCGGGTACGGCCCCGATGAGTGGCGAAGAAGCAGGGCACAGGGCCAATGAGGCTCATGAGGCTCGCGTCGTTGTCGCTTTCGGTGATGCGCTCCTCCAGCATGTCCGTTGTGGCCTCCACCGCTTGGCGACAACGAAGTGGGTTCTCGTCCACAGCCACCACCTTGGCCAGCCGTGCATAGGGCGGATAGCCCAACTGTCGCCGGTAGTTCGTCTCTTGCTCGTAGAAGGTCGCGTAGTCGT
Source organism: Anaerolineales bacterium UBA3071 (assembly GCA_002366755.1). GTDB lineage: Bacteria > Chloroflexota > Anaerolineae > UBA3071 > UBA3071 > UBA3071. The sequence goes on along the minus strand of DFBV01000182.1, from coordinate 2,304 downwards.
GGCGGGCCGCGGCGCGGATGGCGTAATGCTCCGGCGTGTAGGTCTGCACGATGGCCTGCCCGCCCAATATACCCCGCCCGGCCCGGCCGGCCACCTGCGTCAACAACTGGAAGGTCCGCTCGCCGGACCGGAAATCGGGCAGGTAGAGCGCCGTATCGGCGGTGACCACGCCCACCAACGTGACCAACGGCAGGTCGAGCCCCTTGGCGATCATCTGCGTGCCGATGAGCACGTCCGCCTGGTGGTCGCTGAATTGCGACAGAATCACCTCATGGGCCCCCTTGTAGCGGGTCACATCCCAATCCCAGCGCAGTGTGCGCGCCCGCGGGAACATCCGCCTCACCTCCGCCTCCACCCGCTGCGTTCCCACGCCGAAATGGCGGATGCGGCGGCTGTCACAAGACGGGCAGCGTTCGGGCACCGACTCCTGGCGGTTACAATGATGGCAGACCAGCATGGGTTTCGGGTTTGGGGTTTCGGGTTCCGAGTCTTTCAGGTGATAGGTGAATGGAACGTCGCAGCGGGGGCAGCGCAGCACGTGGCCGCAATCGCGGCACATGACGAAGGTGGCTGCACCGCGACGGTTGAGGAAGAGGATGGCCTGTTGCCGGACGGCCAGCGTGCGGGCCAGCGCCTCCTGCAAGGCCCGACTGAAGATGCTGCGGTTGCCCACCCGCAGCTCATCCCGCAGGTCCACCACCTCCACCCTGGGTAGGTCCACGTAGCGGGCGTCCAGGCCCGAGGCCAGCGGCCTGTAGGCCGTATCCGGCACGTGATGGCGCGCCCGCTGCTCGTCCAGCCGCCGCCAGTGGCCCAGGATGCGCTGAGGTAGCTCCAGCAACTGGACTCGACCCTCCTCCGCGGCGTGATACGTCTCTAGCGACGGCGTGGCACTTCCCAGGATCAGTGGCGAACCGCTCAACCGACCCAGCTCAAAGGCCACCTTGCGGGCATGGTAGCGCACCAGCCGCCGGATCAGCAGGTCGCTCTGCTTGTACGAATCATCGTGCTCCTCGTCCATGACGATGAGCCCCAGCCGGGGCAGCGGCTGGAACAGCGCCGAGCGGGGGCCGATGACGATGTCGATCTTGCCCGCCCGGATGCGTCGCCAGGTGTCGTAGCGCTCGCCGCGGGAAAGCTGGCTGTGGATCACTCCTATTCGGCCGGGGAAACGGGCGGCGAAGCGGCGGATAGTCTGCGGCGTCAGCGAGATCTCCGGCACCAGGACGATGGCCTGCCGGCCGGCCGAGAGCGTGCGCGCGATGGCCCGCAGATAGATCTCGGTCTTGCCACTGCCGGTCACGCCGTGCAGAAGGTAGACTGGTACATCGGTAGATTGGTAGGTTGGTAGATTGGGGGACTCGGCGGCAGCAGCCCAATTTGCCAATTTACCAGTTTCCCAGTTCGCCAATTGACCAATCCCCCGCTCAATCTCCGTCCACACCAGCGCTTGGTCCGGCGTCAGCTTCGGCGGCATGTCGGTCACAAACTCCCGACCGGCCAATGGATCGCGCCAGATTTCTTCCTTCTCGATAGCGATGAGCCCCGCCGCCTCCAGGTCGCGCAGCGTGTCCAGCGAGCAGCCGGTCTCGGCGTACACCCAGCCGACCCACTCGCTCACCGGCTCCCCTTCGCCCACCTCGTCGGCCAGCTCCAGCAGGGCCTCCAGCACTACCTTGTGCTTGCTCGCTCCCCGCAACTCGACAACCCGCTCCGTCACCTGCTCCGGCGACAGACGTAGCAGCACCTTGGACTCCTCCACCACCCGGCGCAGGTAGCCGCGGGATTCCAGCGCCCGCAAGGAAGCAGTGCTCACACCGTACTCGGCGCGCAAGGTTGTTTCCTCAACGGGGCCGGCGAGATCCCTCAGTGCAGAGAGAGCCGCCGCCTGCTTCGGGGCGCTGCCCAGTTCTTCCTGCAGTGCCTTCTCTATCTCCTGAGGCGAGAGCAGCGGCACCAACAGCCGGCGGCGGGGCATGATCTCCACCCAGCCCCGCTCGGCCAGCGCACGGATCGTCCCCTTCTTGCACTTCGCCGCCTCGCATACGGCAGAGAGCGTGGGCAACGGGTCTTCGCTGGCCGCCAGCCAGCGCAGCACGTCGGCCTGCTTGGAGGCATGTCCCAGCGCGGGCAGAGCGCGGGCCACTTCCTCGGCATCGGCCAAGAGCCGCACGCGGCGGCCTATCTTGGGACGCAGAGGCGTCCGCACGACCGCCTGACGGCGAGCCACCAGGCCGCGCCGCACCAGAGGCTCGATCACAGTGCGCCCCGCCAGGCTAGGCGCTCTGCGCCTCAGGCGACGCA
>DFBV01000033.1 GCA_002366755.1 Anaerolineales bacterium UBA3071 | reverse complement strand
CTTCCTGCCCTACTTCGACTTCGGTGACACGGACTATCACTTCGGCTGGCACGTCGTGGTCGTCTGCGGGTACGATGCGCAGACGCGCCAGGCACTCATCGCTGACCGGGATGGGGTGTACCCGGTCTCGATGGAGGATCTGGAGAAGGCACGCGGCTCGAAATTCAGGCCCTTCCCGCCCAAACACAAGTGGTACACCTTCGACTTCAACCAGAAGCGGCAACCCACCGCCGACGAGGTGCGCCAGGCCATCGCCGAGCAGGCGCAGCCCATGCTGGAACCGCCCATCAGCAACATAGGCGTCAAGGGCATCCGCAAGGCGGCCAAGATGGTGCCCAAGTGGCCGAAGTCATTGGATGCAGACGAGTTGCGGTTGGCGCTTTCTAACGGTTACATCTTCATCAGCCCCGCAGGCGGTTCCGGCGGCGGCATCTTCCGTTACATGTTCAGCCGCTTCCTGCGCCAGGCCGCCGAGATCACAGGCGACAATCGGCTGATCCCGGTCGCCGACGAGTTTCAGCGCATCGGCGACGCNNGCCTCGCTTCTGCACGAGTGTGTGCCCCCACTCCAGGGGCTGGCCGACCTGGAGGAAGCGGCCTGGTCACGGCTGCGGGGATTGGTAAGGAGAGGGGTCTGATGGACAGACTGATCGCTTACTGTGGCCTGGTCTGCTCTGACTGTGAGAGAGGTCGTTGCATGATGGCCCCACGGAAGAAGGAGTGACAAATGACTGACCAAGAACTGTACGAGGAGGGATGGGAGCGCTTTCCCTGGTGGTGGATCCTACTGGAGAACCTCTTTATGTTTGCTCCCTGGGCCATCGGCTTCGCCGTGATGTGGCCGCTGAAGGTGGCTGGGGTGCCAGTGGCCTCGCTGGGCTATGCGCTGTTCATCCTGATTACCGTCGGCTGGCTGCTGAAGGTGCACAACTGTTCCACCTGCATCTATTATGACGAATGGTGCCACCTGGGCTGGGGCAAGTACACTGCCGTATTCTGCCAGCGGGACGCAGGGAACCCGGAGATAGGGATGAAACTGGCGGTCGTCTACATGATCCTGCNNTCCTGGACGGCTTCTCCTGGGCACTGTTGGGCTGGATGGTCGTCTTCGTCGTCCTGAACGGCGTGCAGTTTGCCGTCCTGCGCCCTCAGGGGTGTGCTCGCTGCAAACGCCGCTACACCTGCCCGGGCAGCGCCGCCAGGCAGACGTGAAAGTACGAGGAAGATGCACTGTCTCCCGCTCTTCCCACAGATTGGGAGCAAAGACCTGACCGCTATGATTCTGGCTGGAAGTGCCCTCAAGACAAGGGAGGTGAGACATGGAAGAGGCAAAGGGCTATGAGCATTTTCCGATATGGATAGTCATTCTATCCAGTCTTGTTGCAGTGTCTATCTATGCCATTGGAGCATATGTCTTGGCGGGATTTGGAATCTGGTTGTCTATCCTTTACCTGATTTGCTGTCTTTGGATTGAGGTTAGCGTGCTTAGAGGGAGTTGTGTCAACTGCTATTACTATGGCAAAGTCTGCGGATTTGGTAAGGGCAGGCTGTGTCCCTTGTTGTTCAAGAAGGGAGACCCTCAGAAGTTCGTTGAGAGGGAAGTTTCGTGGTCTCAAGTGCTGCCGGATCTCCTGGTCTCCATCTTTCCCATCGTTGGTGGAGTTACACTTCTGGTGAGAGATTTCACCTGGCTTGTTGTGGTAATGCTGGCAATCTTGGTCGTCCTCTCCTTGGGTGGCAATGCGGTTGTCAGAGGATCATTTGCCTGCAAATACTGCAAACAGAGACAGATTGGTTGCCCGGCTGAGAAGCTGTTTGGGAAGAAGATGCAAGCGGAGGAATCCTATGACGACTGATCTGATTCAATGGCTACTTGAAAGCGACGAACCCTGGACTCGCTACCGCACGCTGGTAGACCTGCTCGACCGGCCCGAGGACGACCCCGAGGTGCAGGCTGCCCGCGCCGACATGCTGGCTCATCCGCAGGTGCAGGCGATGATGGCCGAGGCGACCACCTGGGGGGATCGCCCCCTCAAGCGGCACAACGACGCCAGCCACCCCATCTACAAGTTCAGCACGCTGGCCGATTTCGGCGTGCGGGCCGACGATGCCGGGATCCGCTCCGGCATTGAGGCCGTAATGGCCCACCAATCGCCGGAGGGGGCGTTTCAGACTGTGGTGAACATTCCCAGGGCGTTCGGTGGGACGGACGAGGACACGTGGACGTGGATGCTGTGCGACGCGCCAACGCTGCTCTATGCCCTGCTGGCCATGGGCCTGGGCGATGACGAGCTGCGTCCTGAGCCTGCCGAAGGGCGCGTGCAGCAGGCCGTGGATCACCTGGTTAGTCTGGTGGATGAAAACGGCTGGCGCTGCCGCTGCGCGCCCGAGTTGGGCAAGTTCCGGGGGCCAGGCCGCAAAGCCGATCCCTGCCCTATCGTCAACGTCTATGCGCTGAAGGCGCTGGCCCAGGTGCCTGAACTGCTCGATAGCCCCGCCACGCGCGCCGGAGCCGAGATGGTCGTCTGGCACTGGGAGCACCAGACCGAGCGCAAGATCTACATGTTCGGCATCGGCACGACGTTCCGTAGGCTCAAGTACCCCTTCGTCTGGTACGACATCCTGCACGTGGTCGACGTGCTGAGCCGTTTTCCCTTTGTCCACGCCGATCCTCGCTTCCAGGAGATGGTGAAGACGATCACCGCCCAGGCGGACGGGGACGGTCGCTACACCGCCGGCTCGATGTACCGCGCCTGGAAAGGCTGGTCCTTCGCCGACAAGAAAAACCCCTCGCCCTGGCTCACCTTCCTGGTGTTGCGGGTGCTCAAGAGAACAAGCACGTGAAGCAAGAGCTGTGATCTTCGGCTTGTAATGGCGGCTTCAGCCGCTTCCTGCCCCACAGGTAGCGCTAGAGCGACTGCTACGAGCTCCCATGCGGAGTGTGACCATGAGAACGCTGGAATAAAAGCATCTTGCCGCTTGCTGCGGCCTGTACTGCGGGCTGTGCCCGCGGTTCCAATCCAAAGCGCCCAGCCGCTGCCTCAGTTGTCACCTGGGCGAGCAGCACTCCTACTGCAGCGTCTACCGCTGCTGCGTCACCAAGCGCGGGCATCACACCTGCGCCGATTGCGACGACTATCCTTGCGAAAGGCTGCTGAGGGTGCTGGGCGTGGAGGAGGGGCTGGACAGCTTCATCAGCCACAAGCCCGCCCTGCCCAACCTGGAGAGGATCAGGGAGGTCGGACTGCTGACCTATCTC
>DFBV01000006.1 GCA_002366755.1 Anaerolineales bacterium UBA3071 | reverse complement strand
AGTCAAAGCGCAGACGGTCGGGGGCCACGAGCGAACCCGCCTGGTGCACGTGCTCGCCCAGGACATAGCGCAACTCTGAATGCAGGATGTGCGTGGCCGTGTGGTTGCGCACAATATCTAGCCGTCGCTCGTAGTCCCCCACAACCATCGCCTTCTCGCCCCGCCGCACAGTGCCATCGGTTACTTCACCGACATGTACGATGAGACCAGGAACCGGCTGGCGGACGTCATCCACCCGCACCTCCCACAGGGGTTCATCGCCACCGTCACGCTGGCCGAGAATAACGCCCGTGTCGCTCACCTGGCCGCCAGCTTCCACGTAGAAGGGAGTGACAGGCAGCACGATTTCCACAGTCTCGCCCGGCTGGGCGACATCCACAGGTTTCCCATCTTGGATCATGGCAACCACTGTGGTGTCGCGCTGCACGTTTTGCTCATAGGCCAACTCCACTCCCTCTTCGCCGACGACGTCCCGCCGTCGCAGTTCCTCCAGCAATCGGAAATAGACTTGCAGATCCTCCGCTTCAACGGGACCAAACTGTGCTGCTGCCCGCGCCCGCGCTCGCTGGGCCTCCAGCGCCTCCTGGTAGCCCACCTCGTCCACGGTGAAGCCATGCTCCTGCGCCACGTCGCGAGTGATGTCCAGAGGAAAGCCAAAGGTGTCGTACAGGCGGAAGGCATCTTCGCCGAGAATGACCGTCTCTCCGCTGGCGATCAGTTCGGCCATGAGCTCATCGAGCCGCGCCAATCCCGTGGCCAGCGTTTGCAGAAAGCGCTCCTCCTCCGCGGTGATGGTCTTGAGGATAAACGGTCGCCGGTCAACGATTTCCCTGAAGTGACGCCCCATGACCTCCACAACGACCTTGGCAATCTCGGCCAAGAACGGCTCCTCGAAGCCGAGCTTGCGGCCATAGCGGGCGGCGCGGCGGATCAACAGGCGCAACACATAACCCCGCCCTTCGTTGGACGGCAGCGCGCCATCGCCAATCAAGAACGTCATAGCTCGACCGTGATCCGCAATCACGCGGTAGGCGACGATGTTCTCATCGCGCTGCTCATCGGAATGGCCTAACAGTTGCTGGGTGCGCCGAATGATGGGCATAAAAAGGTCGGTCTCGTAGTTGGACTTCACGCCCTGCAACACGTTCACGATGCGCTCAAAGCCCATGCCTGTGTCTACGTGCTTGGCCGACAGCTCGTCCAGCTCGCCGGTTTGGTGGCGATTGTACTGTATGAAAACCAGGTTCCACAGCTCAATAAAGCGTTGGCAATCGCCGTTGACCTGGCAGACGTGATCGGGATCGTCGCACTTGTCGCAATACTCCGGGCCGCGATCCAGATGGATCTCGCTGCACGGGCCGCAAGGGCCGGTATCCCCCATCTCCCAGAAGTTGTCCTTGCGCCCGAAGAAGCGGATGTGCTCCGGGCTGATGTCAGTCTCCGTCCGCCAGTATTCAGCCGCCTCCTCGTCCAGGCCCAGGTCACCCTTGTCGTCCTCGAAAACAGTCGCGTAGATGTTCTCCTTAGGCAAGCCCCAGACCTCGGTGAGCAACTCCCAAGCCCAGACAATGGCTTCCTTCTTGTAGTAATCGCCAAAGGACCAGTTCCCCAGCATCTCGAACAAGGTATGATGGTAGGGCGAAGGTCCCACGTCTTCCAGGTCGTTGTGCTTGCCGGCCACCCGCATGCACTTCTGCGTGTCGGCAGCCCGCGTGTACTCCCGCCTTTCCAGGCCCAGGAAGATGTTCTTGAACTGGTTCATGCCAGCGTTAGTGAAGAGCAGTGTAGGATCGTCCACCGGCAGCAGCGACGCGCTGGGCACGATGGTATGACCCTTGCTGGTGAAGAAATCCAGGAAGTCCTGGCGGATCTTGGAACTCGTCAATCGTCTCGCTTCAGCCATGTACTGTCACCCCAGTTCCGATTTCACGTGGTGATGATTGTAAGCGAAATCACTGCAAATGTCAAAAGCACCTCTCCATGAACATGTTGCTATGCCGCAAAAAGGGATTGAGAGACTCAACCTGCATTTGACAGCCTGGCCGTCTTGGGCTATACTATCGTCATCGTTCAACTGGACATCATTACAGACTGCGAACCGGAGGAGTAGGCGGAACGCCGTCGCCAGAGAACGGGGGCCAGCGGGTGCGAGCCCCCTCCGACGCGAGCGCCGCCGAAGGTCGCCGGGAAGTCAATTGGCTGATGGCAGATGGCGAATAGCTGATGGCAGATAGCTAATAGCCTCTTGCAGTAGGCCAGTTCGGGTAAGCCCGTTACAGCGAAGAGTGGGTGGATGGCAGTACTCGGATATTGGGTATTGGATATTGGCCATCCGCCAAGCGAGGTGGTACCACGGAGGGAAGCTCCTTTCGTCCTTGACGAGAGGGGCTTTTTTGATTGAGGGCTGGAGGCTGGAGGCTAGAGATTGGAGAAGGAGGTGATGGCCATGTCAATTGTTGATGACGACGTAGGGGTTGACGTCAGTGTACAAGCATCGTGCGCATGTGAACGGTCGTCACCCCTGACGACCAACAACCTGAAACTTGAAACATTAGAACCCGAAACCTGAACCGGACGGAGAAGA
>DFBV01000050.1 GCA_002366755.1 Anaerolineales bacterium UBA3071 | reverse complement strand
GAAGCCGAACTGTGTTGCGTCAGCGGCTTTGATCTGAACCATCACCTGATCGCCCTCGTTCAGGCCGCGCACGATCTCGGTGTACATGCCATCGCTCAGGCCCACCTCCACCGGCACGGCCTGCGGGTCAGCCTCCGGATCGCTGGCCGCCACCAGCACCTGGTAGAAACCACCGCTGTTCTGAAGCGCCATCGTTGGCACCAACAGCACATTCTCCACCTGGTCCACTCGAATCTCCACGTTGGCCGTCATGCCCACCAGCAGCGGCAGCTCCTCCGCACCCTCCAACGAAACGGGCACCTCGTACACCATCACATCGCCCTGCAGCGTGCCCTGCAGCGGCACCGAAAGCACCTGCCCCGTGAACTGCTGGCCGGGAAAGGCATCGAAAGTGATCACCGCCGCCTGGCCCACCTCTACCTGACGGATCGTCGTCTCGTCCACCAGAGCCAGCACCTGCAACTGGTCCAGGTTCGCGATAGTCAGAATCCAGCTGTTCTTGTTGACCCGATTGCCCGGCTCGGCGACCGTCTGCAAGATCGTGCCGGCAAACGCCGCTCGGATGGTGGCGGCCTCCAGGTCCTCCTCGGCCTCGGCAGCTGCCAACTGCCTCTTGTCCAGGTTCGCCTGGGCGGGAGCCAGGTCCACCGGATCAACGCCCGCATCCAGCTCGGCGCGCTTTTCTTGTCCCTCAGCAACAGCCACCTCCGCCTCGGCGACCGCCAGCTCGGCCTTGGCCTCGTCCAGCTCGTCCACACCCGCCTGCGCCTCAGCCAGCGCGTCCTCGGCCTCGGCGACGGCGGCCGCCGCCGCGGCGACTTCCGCAGCCGATACCTGCAGGGCAAGCTCTCGCTGAGACTGAACTCGTGCCAGCTCAGATCGAGTCTCGGCCAAACTCTCCTGCTCCTCAGCCTGCTCTTCAATTTGCTCCAGGTTCGCCTTGCCTTCCGAGACCAAGACCTCTAGCTCCCCGGTTCGGCGCTCGTGCCAGTCCAAGGCGTAGAGCAGGTCGCGCTCGCTCTTGGCCAGGTTGTCGTATTCTGCCAACGACTGCTGGAGGCGCGCCAGGGCCAGGTCGTCCTGTGCGTCCTCGAGCGCAGTTTGCAGGTTACTCGTATCAGGATTCAGCAAATCCCCCAGGTTCTGTTTGGCCTGCTCCAGCCTGAGTTCAGCCTGGGCAACGGCCAGATCAGCCTGCGCGATGTCCAGATCACTGGGCGGGATCTGCAGCTCGGCCAGCACTTCCTCCGCTTCCTGCAAATCGCTCTTGGCCTGGTCCAGCGCTTGTTCATAGGGCGACGGGTCAATGGCGGCTAACACTTGTCCTGCCTCCACCACGTGGCCAGCTTTAACCTCCAGCGTCAACAGCCTTGTAGTGCCCGAGGCCCGATCGAAATACAGGTCCTCCTGCTGTACGGCGTACAGTTCGCCCACCACGCTGATGCTCGCACTGAGATCGCCCCGCTGCACATCCACCGTCTGGGTGAACACATCGCCAGTGGCAGCGTTTGCCATTGATGCGCTGCGATTCTGGCAGAACCACCAACCGCCTGCGGCAAGTCCACCCACAATCAGCACGATAAGCGCAATCCGTCCCAATACCTTCATGGTTGTCTGCTCCTTCGAATGCCGGTCTCCAACAAACTACCGCTTCTTAGCGGGCTGCTTACCGGGAAGACCACCACCGCCACCTCCCATCATTTTTCTCATGGCGCCGAAGTTGAACCCGGCGGAGTCAGCCGCCTGCAACTGCATGACTACCTGATCCCCCTCGTTCAGCCCCCGCACGATCTCGGTATAAACGCCATCGCTCAGACCAGCCTCCACGGGCACCGCCTGCGGCGCCCCCTCGGGATCGCTGACCGCGGGTACCAACACCCGGTAGAAGCCGCCGACGTTTTGAAGCGCCATCGTGGGTACCAGAAGGCCATCCTCCACATAGCCGACCTGAATCTCTACGTTGGCCGTCATGCCTACCAGCAAGGGCAACTCCTCCGCACCCTCAAGCGAAACGGGCACCTCGTACACCATCACGCCGCCCTGCAGCGTGCCCTGCAGCGGCACCGAAAGCACCTGCCCGGTGAACTGCTGGCCGGGAAAGGCATCGAAGGTGATCGCCGCCACCTGGCCCCCCTCCACCTGGCGAATCGTCGTCTCGTCCACCAGAGCCAGCACCTGCAGCTCGTCCAGGTTTGCGATAGTCAGAATGCGACGGTTCTGGTTGACCAGATCACCCCGCTCGACGGCGGTGTCCAGGATGGTGCCGGCGAACACCGCCCTGATGGTAGCGGCCTCCAGGTCTGCCTCGGCCTCGGCCACGTCCAGCCGTTTCTTGTCCACCTGCGCCTGGGCTGCGGCCAGATCCACGGGATCGGTGCCTTCATCAAGCTCAGCGCGTCGCTCCTGCGCTTCGGCCAGCGCCACTTCGGCTTCGGCAATGGCCATCCGGGCATGAGCCAGATCGAGTTCGTCCGCCCCTGCCTGCGCTTCAGCCAGCGCGTCCTGCGCTTCTTGCAGCTTCTCTTCCGCTCGCCGCACTCGCGTGCGTGCATTCAACAGACTGATCTCTGCCTGCACTTCGGCCCTGGCAACGGCGTCTTTGGAGTCAAGCAAGGCGTTGTAGGCAGCCCGCAGACGGTCTTGGTGGAAGGCGTCCGTATAGGTCTCGTTGGCCAGCCGGGTGTATTCGGCCGAGCGTTCCGCCTCCGTCTCCCGCAACTCGTACAGCTTGTCGGCCGTCGAGGTGTCTGTCTCCAGCTCCCTGAGGTCAGCCTGTGCCTCGACCAGAGCAAGCCTGGCATCGGCCACGTCGGATTGCAGATCGGCGATGTCGGGGCTGAGCAGATCATCCAGATTCTGCTCCGCCTCCTGCAGATTGAGCTGAGCGCGGGCTATAGCCAGATCAGCCTGGGCAATTTCCAGCTCAGTGGCCGGGGTTTGCAGATCAGCCAGCACTTCCTCCGCTTCCTGCAGATCGCTCTTAGCCTGATCCAGTGCCTGCTGATAGGGCGACGGGTCAATGGAGGCCAGCGTCTGCCCTTCCTGCACCACGTGGCCAGCATCCACGTCCAGCGCGAGCAACATCGTGGTGCCCGAAGCCCGATCGAAATACAGGTCCTCCTGCTGCACAGCGTACAGCTCGCCCACGACGCTGATGCTTGCGCTGAGGTCGCCTCGCTTCACCGCTACCACCTGGGTGAATCCGTCACTGGCGGCGTCGGCCGTCGGCGCGATGCGGGTCTGATACAGCCAGAAACCACCTGCGCCAACCGCAAGTAGCACTACCAAGACGATCAGTGCACGTGTCACTGCTTTCATTACATCTCCCCCTGTCTACTGCGCACCGCCTGAACCCATACGCCCGCCCGGAGCGAAGCGTCCCGCAGGTGCTACCTGCACGGAGCGCGCTGTGATACTTCCGTCCTCGTTCTTGCTGCCGGAGACGACCACCTGCTCTCCCGGTTCCAGTTCTGCCACCGTCACAGAAGCATACTTCTCTACCAGCGTGGTGTCGGTGACCTGGACGCGGGTCTGCTGACCGCCCATGTTCGTGATGATCAGGGAATCGCCGTCTATCTCCTCGATCTGACCGATGAGACCCCCACCTTGGGCGTCGAAGCGACCAAAGCCGCTTTGGTGAGCATCGGCGCCGCTGACGTCACCCCGGCCCATAGTGCCCATGCGTTGCCAAAGCGCCTCAGGCAGCGAGGCCTCTGCCTGCTGTTTGCCATAGAGCGTGCCGCCGTAGAAACTGCCGGCGACAAGGGCAAGCAATACGATAATGCCAAGTGCAATACTTGGAGTCCGGTTCATCTGAGAATACCTCCTCGGATAATGTGTTTGTAGTCAGGCAATAATAGAACACGGATCAACACGGATTCGACGGATGTACACAGATACATCCTGAAGAATCAGTGAGAATCCGTCCAATCCGTGGG
>DFBV01000260.1 GCA_002366755.1 Anaerolineales bacterium UBA3071 | reverse complement strand
CTGCTGGCCTTGGGTCTCTGGGCTGGTGGCAAAGGTGCGCGTCTCTGGCTGCACCCGAACTCCCTCCAGGGTACGCTGGCGCGGCTGGAGGCTCGCGCCAATCCTGGAGCCCTGGATAGCCTGGGGGCTGCCGACTTCGCCGCACTGAAGGGCGATTTCGCCGCCCTGGAGTCCGATCTCTCGGCTGTCGAAGCAGAGGCCCGCGCGTTCATGCCCCTGGCTCGGCATCTGGGATGGGTGCCCATGTTCGGTGGGGACATCCAGGCTGTCCCGGAGTTGGTCGATGTAGCGAACGGCGTCGCCAAAGCTGGCCGCCTGGCGCTGGAGGGCGCAGAGCCCCTCGTTGCTGCGTGGCAGCAGTCGTCCAGCGAGGCCTCGGGCAGCCTGCTGGAGCGGGTACTGCCCGCGCTGGTGGACGCAGGGCCGCGTCTGGCCACAGCGCAGGCGGAGCTGGAGCAGGTTGCCGCCGCCCGCGTCGAGCTGGACGTCTCTCGCCTCTCGCCTCGCGTGGGGGCACTGGTGGAACGGCTGGATCGCTACCTGCCGCTGCTGCGCCACGCCGTGCAGGCTGCCGCTCTGGCACCGAGCTTGTTGGGGTCCGAAGATCCCCGCAGCTACCTGGTCATAGCCCAGAACAACCATGAGCTGCGTGCTGGCGGCGGGTTCATCAGCGCTGTGGTGCTGCTGCGTCTGGATCAAGGCCGCTACGACATGGCCGCGCTGATCCGGGATGGCGGCGACATGCTCGACTGGCATGGTGTGGTGCAGCGAGCTGTGGACTGGCAGCTGGTCATCCTGCTGCAGCGCGCGCTGGCCCACCTGGAAGCGCTCTGGCCGGGGACGGTGCCTGCCGGCGCCACGGAGGAGGTCGCCGTCCTGCAGCCCACACGCGCCGAGGCGCTGGTTCACCGCTGGGTAGTGGACCGCCGCAGGAATCGCACCTCGGACGTGCTGCTGTTTCTGGCCACGCTGCGCGGGAGGGGGAGGAGAGCCCGCTACCTGCTGGAGCAGGGATTCCCCAGCCCGGCCTACATGCGTGAACTCTACTGCCCACGGCGCCCGGGTCTGTGGCCTCTGTCCTACCTGCAGCGCGCTGGCTTGACGCTCTGGTACCTGCTGCCTTCCCGCAGCGGCCGGCCTCCTGCGCCGGCATGACCCGGAGAGCACTCTGACACTTGGCAGATTGTGTTGCGCTCCCTGTGTCCTCAGTCCTGGTCAAGCACGTGCGACGGTGCTGTATTCGCAATCGGCAGAATCGCTTCCCCCACCGCTCCTTTTCCGGTGGGGGTTGAGTATCGCTACCTGGCTCTTCCGTATGCGTTCTGACTTAATGATGCACCGACTCGTGACATCGTGCTTGATGGCATGCTGGCCTGCGCTACGGGTGTGCCTGCCCGCAGCACTCTCCCGATGTGTACTGGCCCACTGCAGGACCAGCCCGGAGACCGCTGAGAGAGGCGCTGTCGCGCCCCAGACCGGCAGTCACTGTCTATAAGAGGCGACCGACGGACCTTGCCGCATCCCGTCTGCGGCGACGGAAACTGGACTCCTTGTCGAAGCCCGCGCTCCAGGAAGTCCTGCAGAAGAGCACTTGGATCCCAGGCAGCCCGGCCCGGGAGGGCGGAGCGCGGGCGGGAGCAGAGGAGCCAGGGAGCGGTGGAACGAGGGAGCAGAACAGAAGGTCGTGGGAAGATGCTCGTTTCTTTCTCAAGGGCGAGGATGCATGGTGAAGGGGTTGACCATCCTCTTTGATTGTTCGGGAGCGCCGTACTGATGCGGTATTCTCTGCTTCTCATCGTCGTTTCGGTGAGCCTTGGCGTCGTGGGGCAGCTATCCCTGAAAGTGGGAATGAACCGGGTAGGGGCTATTGATGCGGCGAGCCTGGCCCGGCCGGTGGAAACGCTGCTGAGCGTCTTTTCCATGCCCTTGGTCTGGCTGGGCCTGGCCTGTTATGGGCTCAGTGCTCTGTTCTGGTTGGTGATCCTCTCGCGTCTCGACCTGAGCTACGCCTACCTGATGCTGGCCTCCATGTACGTGCTCATCCCGCTGGTCTCGTGGCTGTTCCTGGGAGAACGAATCCCACCGATGCGCTGGGTAGGCATGGTCGTGGTCGTTCTGGGCGTGGTGATTGTGGCACGAAGCTGATGGCCGATGGCGGATAGCAGATGACTGATGGCTGATGGCAGATAGCCGGGCAGTTAGCGGGGCAGTTGAGCGATTGAATGCGATGCAGCCGGCGGGCCGGATGCGGGCCTCCGGCGGCACGTGGGCCAACCTGCGGCTGTACATTGGCCGCCAGGCAGTGAGCCCTGGCCGGTACTTTCTCGAACAACTTCTATTCGCCTTGTTGGGCTGGGTGCCCACAGTGCTGGGCATCGGGCTGCGGGCGCTCTTCTACCGACTGATCCTGTACATGGACGGCGTGGCGGCCATCGAAAACGGGGTCCGGCTGCGCTTTGCCAGCAACATCCGTCTGGGGCGGGGTGCATACCTGGATCAAGCTGTCTATCTCCACGCCTGTCCCAACGGCATTGAGATCGGCGAGGGCAGCTTTGTCATGCACGGCGCGGAACTGCATGTCTACAACTTCCGTAACATCCCCCATTCCGGGATCTGTATAGGCTGCAACTGTCTGATCAGCGAGTACAACGTGCTGCGTGGGCAAGGTGGCATCACCATTGGCGACAACGTCTACACCGCCCCGCTGGTGCAGTTGCTGGCTGTTGACCATGTGTACGACGACCCGGCGCGGCCCATCATCGAGCAGGGGATCACGGCACAGGGCATTGTCGTCGAGGACAACGCCTGGATCGGAACCGCAGCTATCATCCTGGACGGCGTGCGGGTGGGCAAGGGAGCCGTAGTGGGCGCTGGAGCAGTGGTGACGGAGGACGTGCCGCCGCACACGGTGGTGGCGGGAGTGCCAGCGAAGGTGGTGCGCGAGATCAGCGGGAATGGGACGCGGTCGCGGGAGCTGAGGGTGTACTTTTGACCCCGCCTGCCACAGTCGGTCAACAGCGTGGACAGAGCAGGACTGTCCCCTCTCCCTGTGGGAGGGAGGGTGGGGGCAAGCCGTCCCCTCTCCCTTTGGGAGAGGGTTAGGGTGAGGGGTGAGAGCAAGACATGACCACTACCTACCATGGTGACCAAACCCGAGTCACCCTCCTCAACCGCTGTCGCCAACTCCGGCGGTCGAGTACCGACGCCGAGCGGTTGCTGTGGCGACTCCTGCGCAACCGGCAAGTTGCTGAGGCGAAGTTCCGTCGCCAGCATCAGTACGGACCCTACATCCTGGACTTCTACTGCCATGAGCACAGGCTGGCTGTCGAAGCCGACGGGGGACAACATACCTTGCCAGATGGGATGGCGAGAGATGCAGTCAGGATGCGATACCTGGAGTCACGAGGCATACGAGTGTTGAGATTCACCAACTTGGAGATTCTTCAGGAGACTGAAGCGGTGATTGCTAGGATTTGGGAGGCCCTCACCCCGGCCCTCTCCCAGGGGGAGAGGGAGAGGCGATGATGAGCATGCTGTCGGTGGTGATCCCAGCCTACAACGAAGAAGATGGCATTGCGGCCATCGTGGAGCGGGTGCTGGCGGTGCGAGAGCCGCTGGCCGCGGTGGGCATGGACCTGGAGCTGATCGTCGTGGACGATGGCTCCGCTGACCGCACGGCGGAGATCACCAGATGCTACGATGGCGTCACCCTGGTCTGCCACGGGCAGAACGCCGGCTACGGCGCGGCCCTCAAGACCGGCTTCGCCCGAGCCCGCGGCGAATGGCTGGGCTTCCTCGACGCCGATGGCACCTATCCGCCGGAGCATTTCCCCCAACTGTGCCAGGCGGCGTTGGAACAGGAAGCCGATCTGGTGATCGGCTCGCGTATGGCCGGGGCCGATAGTCAGATGCCCGGGGTAAGGCGGGTTGGCAACATCCTATGGTCCGTGCTGGTCAGTCTGTTGGGTAACCATCGGGTCGGTGATCCGGCCAGCGGGATGCGAGTACTGCGGCGAGAGGCATTGACCCGGCTCTATCCCCTGCCCGATGGGCTCAACTTCACGCCGGTGATGAGCACGCGGGCTATTCATGAGGCCCTCAACATGGTCGAGGTAGCCGTCCCCTATCGCGAGCGGGTCGGCCGCTCCAAACTGAACGTGATGCGCGATGGCACCCGCTTTCTGAATTCCATCATCTGGACAGCGCTGTGCTACAACCCGGTGCGGCCGCTGGGTCTGGTGGGCCTGGGCTCTGTCGGCCTAGCCGGGCTGATCGGCCTGGTAATGCTAGCCTTGCGGTTGCGAGGTGTGACCACTCTGGGACCGTGGGGGGCCGGAGCCTTCTTCGCCGCCCAGGTGCTGGCGGTGACCGGGGTGAGCATTTTCGCCTTGGGCGCCACCTTCAACTACCTGGTCTCCCTGTTTCACCGGCAGCCGGTGCGCCAGGGACTGTTCGGGCGGCCGCTGTTCAGGCCCTCTCTGGACCATCACTTCGGCTGGCTGGGGTTGCTGACCATGGCAAGCGGCGTCCTCCTGGGCCTCATTTGCATGGCTTTGGGTCTCAGCGGCTGGCCGGTCTCCCGATTGTGGCTCTACCTGCTAGGCGGGGCCATGCTGTTCCTGGTGGGGCTGCAATTGGCCATCTTCTGGCTGATCATGCGCGTGTTGGATGAACTGAGCCAGCGGGAGGCGGACGTGAGAAGAGACCTGGGAGGTGCCCGCTGAGCACCGTTGACATCCTTCTGGTCAACCCTCCAGCCCCTGACGGGGGCATCTGGATCCGCAGCCAGCATCGCGTGGGCCGCCGCAGCCGCGAGGGGATGATCTGGCCCCAGGTGTCGCTGGCCCAGATGGCGGCGCTGCTGGCTCCCGACTACTCTGTGGAGATCGTGGACGCCATCGCCGAGCGCATGAGTTGGCCGCAGTTCGAAACGCTGCTGCGAGAGAGGCGCCCCCGCTACTACGTGACCCAGGTGACGGCACCCACGCTGCAGAACGACATGTACGGCACCTTCCTGGCCCGTTCCTTGGGTGCCCGCACCATCGCTTTCGGCACCCATGTCACCCCTCTGACCCGGGAGACGATGGAACCTTACCCCAGCCTGGACTTCGTGCTGCGCGGCGAGCCGGAACTGACACTGGTGGAGTTGGTAGATACGCTGGAAGGGCGAGGGCCCAGTCCCCAGATGGCTGACCTTATGCACATGGCTGATCCCACATGGCGTATCGCATATCGCAGAGCGCAGAGCGCAGATCACCAGTCGCAGATGGCCCAGGGGAGCGATGAGCGATTAGCGATTAGCGATAGGCTATTGGCTATTAAAGGCCTGGCCTGGCGCAACGGAAACGACATCGTGATCAACCCCGACCGGCCGTTCATCAAGAACCTGGACGACCTGCCCCTGCCCCTCCACGACATGCTGCCGCTGCACCGCTACCGAGTCCCGCTGATCAAGGGGCCCTACAGCTTCGTCGTCACTAGCCGCGGCTGTCCGGCCAACTGCCTCTTCTGCATCAAGCACGTCAGCTACGGTCGCACGGTGCGGGTGCGCTCGCCGGAGAACGTGATCGCCGAACTGCGACTGCTGCAAGACCTGGGACTGCGGGATGTCCACATGTACGCCGATCTGTTCACCGTGGACCGGGACCATGTGATGGGCATCTGCGAGCTGATGCTGCAGGAGCAACTCGACTTCCGCTGGACCTGCAACAGCCGCGTGGATTTCGTGGATGAGGAGATGCTGTGCCTCATGGCCCGGGCCGGCTGCTGGATGATCTCCTGGGGCATCGAGTCGGCCAACGAGGGGATCCTGCGGCGGGTGCGCAAGGGCTATCGGCCGGAGCGGGCGGCGCAAACGCTGGGCTGGGCCAAAGCGGCGGGGATCAAGAACTGGGGCTATTTCATCATCGGGTTGCCGGGCGAGACCGACGAGACAGCGCGACAGACCATCGAGCTGGCCAAGAAGCTGCCCCTCGATCTGGCCCTGTTCCACATCGCCGCACCCTATCCGGGAACGCCCTTCTACCAGCAGGCGGTAGAGAAGGGATGGATCCGGCCGGGGGCACGCTGGGAAGATGTCGACATGGACCGCTCCACCGTGCTGGACTACCCGCAGATGGAGGCGGAGCGCATCGAGTACTGGGCGCGGCGGGCCTTTCGGGAGTGGGCCTTCCGGCCGGGGCCGATGTGGACGTATCTGACCAGCATGGCCAGTCCTGCGACATTTCGCTCGGCGCTGGAGATCGGGCTGGAGAGTCTGGGGTGGGTCAGGTAGTCGGATGGTCAGGTGGTCCTTGGTCGGATAGTCGGGGACCGGTATCAGGGTAGATCCAAAGTGATCTTCAGGGCCTGGTCAACCTGGGCCATCGTGTTGGGCTCCACCTGTCCGAGACGTTGGTTCAGACGAGATTTGGCCACAGCACGCACCTGAAGCGTCAAGACCACCGAGTCAACTTGCAGGCCGCCTTCGGGCGCTTTGACCAGCACGTCGCTGGGATAGAGTCGAGTGAGAGGACGAGCGCTGGTCAGAGGGCAGATGACGACCACAGGGCTGTACTGATTGATGGCGTTCCTGGAGACGATCACGCCGGGTCGGGTGCCGGCTTGTTC
>DFBV01000181.1:5955-16166 GCA_002366755.1 Anaerolineales bacterium UBA3071 | reverse complement strand
GTTGTCGTTTGTGCAGCGTCTGGCTGAACCGCCGCATTCTATCACAGGCCGATGGGATGGTCAAAGCCGCGTGCACCTCTCGTGGAGCAGCGCCGATTTCAGCCGGAATCCCCTTCTTCCCTTTTTCGAGGATTCTGATATAATCTTAGAGTTTGGCGAATCCCGGAGTGCCTTATGAGAAGGACGGCCTGACTTTCGACGAACTGGGCGACGAGGGGCTGTTGGAAGTCGAGGAGGATTATCAAATCTGTGTGAGGAGGAACTGACCGATGGCAAAGATGGGCTGCGGGTACGGGAGCGAGTGTCACCTTCTGCGTTTCCTGGGCAGGCACCGACACGAACTCGACAAACGAATCCAGGCGGTCGTAGGCGGAGATAGCATCGACTGGGAGGACTTCCGCTTCAATGCGAATGAGACTTGGCCTGATGCTGAACTCAAAGGTCTAAGCTTCCTCCCTCAAAACCACCCAGCGCATGCCGCATGGAAGCAATGGTGGCCTCAGAGAGGAGGCATCCACAATTGGGACGCAGTGGGCCAGATCCGTCTCGGAGGTGTGGAAGAATGGCTGTTGGTGGAAGCCAAGGCAAACTTGCAGGAGCTCTGGTCCGATTGCAGGGCGTCACCTCGTGGCGGGCTTGGCAAGATCCAACGTGCTTTCGGCGAGACCAAGCAAGCTTTGGGCGTGCCCGAGGATCGGGATTGGCTGCATGGCTACTACCAGTACTGCAACCGGGTCGCCGCCCTCTACTTCCTGAACGTGTATGGCGTCCCCGCTCGCCTGTTGTGCATCTACTTCACGTGCGACAAGGGCGACTCAGGCCGAACCTGCCCCAAGAATGAGGAGGGATGGCAGGAGTCACTGCGGGCACAGGGCGAACACGTGGGCCTGCCCGGAGGTCACATCCTGGAGGCGCGCATGCACAAGATGTTCCTGCCCATTGTTCTGTAGCGGCTTTGCTTCTCCAAGCAGACTTCGATGGAATCCCGTGGGGTCCTTGGAGCAACTTGGTTTCTGTGGTAGAATGGCAAGGAAGCGGGGCTCCGCGGGCTCTTTGCGGATCACGCGACCGTGGCCAGCGGGTGGCTCGGTGATTACCTGGCGGCCTTTGACGATTGTACGGGCGGGTCTCGGATGTAGGGGCGGGTCTCAGACCCGCCCGTACGCGAGATCTGGAGGATTTCCAGAACCTATAGCGTCCAGACAGACACGTGTGGAGGCGCAAAGACATGCATCGTGGAGGGTGGGGGAGCTACCTGCGCTACGACGAGTCGCAGGCGCGTCCGCAGGTCGACCGGCGGCTGCTGGGCCGCGTGCTGGGCTACGCCCGGCCCTACGTGGGCACGCTGTCGCTGATGCTGGTGGTCATCATCGCCGACTCGCTGGTGGGGTTGGTGCCGCCGTTGCTGTATCGCGAACTAATCGACACCGTCCTGCCCGGACGTGACCTGGCCCGGCTCAACCTGCTGGCGCTGGGCATGATCGGCATCCCGCTGCTCAGCGGCCTCATCGGCGTGGCCCAGCGCTACCTCAGCGCCCGGATGGGTGAGGGAGTCATCTTCGACCTCCGCCAGCAACTGTACAGCCATGTGCAGCGTCTGTCCTTGCGCTTCTTCACCCATACCAAGTCGGGCGAGATCCTCTCCCGGCTGAACAACGACGTCGTCGGTGCCCAGGGTGCCGTCACCAGCACGCTGCCCAACATCGTGACCAACGTTGTCACGCTGGTATCGACGCTGGTGGTGATGGTGTCCATCGAGTGGCGACTGGCGCTGGTGGCGGTGGTGGTGCTGCCGCTGTTCCTGCTGCCGACGCGGAGGGTGGGCCGTTTGCTGCGCACCATCCGGAGGCAGTCCATGGAGTACCGCGCCGACATGAGCAGCATCATCAGCGAGACGCTGAGCATCAACGGCGCGCTGTTGGTCAAGACCTTCGGCCGGCAACGGCAGGAGGTGGAGCGCTTTCGGGACACCAACCGCAAGGTGCGCGACATCGGCGTGCGGCGGGCATTGGTGGGGCGCTGGTTCTTCCTGGGGCTACGTGTCGCCAGCGCGGTGGGCACGGCGCTGATCTACTGGGCGGGCGGCCACCTGGTGCTGGGCGAGGCCCTCACCGTGGGCACCATCGTGGCCTTCGCGGCCTATCTCACGCGGCTGTACGGCCCCATCTCGGCCCTGTCCAACGTGCAGGTGGCGTTCGCCACCTCCATGGTCAGCTTCGAGAGGGTGTTCGAGTACCTGGACCTGTCGGTGGAGATCCGGGACCGGCCCGGCGCCATGGAGTTGGAGGAGGTCGCCGGGCAGGTGTGCTTCGAGGATGTCTCCTTTCTCTATCAGCCCGGCCGCGGCGATGCGGCGGAGGGTCAGAGGCCCCGGAAGCGCGGTCTGAATAAGGATGGTCCGGAGGAGACGCTCGCACCCGTGGCCAGCCGGCCCTGGGCGCTGCACCACATCTCCTTTAAGATGGAGCCGGGGCAGTTGGTGGCCCTGGTGGGGCCCAGCGGCGCGGGCAAGACCACGATCACCTATCTGCTGCCTCGGCTGTACGACCCCACCGAGGGGCGTATCACGCTCGATGAACGCGATCTGCGCGATGTGCAGCTCGAGTCCCTGGCGCAGCAGATAGGTGTGGTCACTCAGGAGACCTACCTCTTCCACGACACGGTGCGGGCCAACCTGCTCTACGCCCGGCCCGATGCCACGCAGGAGGAACTGGAGGCGGCCTGCCGCGCGGCCCACATCCACGACCTGATCGCCGGCCTGCCCGAGGGCTACGACACACTCACTGGTGAGCGGGGCTACCGGCTCAGCGGCGGCGAGAAGCAGCGGCTGGCCATCGCCCGCGTCATCCTCAAAGATCCCCGTATCCTGATTCTGGATGAGGCCACATCGCACCTGGATTCCGGCAGCGAGGCCCTGATCCAGGCGGCGTTGGCCCCGCTGTTTGAGGGGCGCACCAGCCTGGTCATCGCCCACCGGCTGTCCACCATCCTTGCCGCGGACAAGATCCTGGTATTGGACGAGGGGCGGCTGGTGGAGCAGGGCACCCACGCCGAGCTCCTGGCCCAGGAGGGGCTGTATGCGGAGCTATACACCACCCAGTTCCAACAAGAGCTGGAGGGGGCGCGGTCGTAGGGGCGTTGCTTAACCCCATGTGGGCGTCCTTGTCAGCGGAAAAGCAGAAAGAACGGAAGGGTGCGAGGAGTGCAAGCTTGCCTTCTCGCCGTAGGCAAGAGTTCAGCCGTTGGAATCAGAAATCCGACTAACAGAGGGTTTCTCTGCCAATCGGATTCCTGAGGTTTGGCTCGGGGACGAGGATTCGAACCTCGATCGGAGGATTCAAAGTCCTCTGTCCTGCCATTAGACGATCCCCGATTGTGGCTGATATGTGGCTCGTAGCAGATGGCCGATAGCAGATAGCTCACCGCTGCGTTCCAGCCTGGCCATGAGCAGATCGACTAGCCGCTATCCACCAGAAGGAGCGGGTGATGGGACTCGAACCCACGACATACAGCTTGGGAAGCTGTCGTTCTACCACTGAACTACACCCGCTGACAACAGCATTATACTGAAAGACGACAGAAAGTCAAGTCTCAGGTCAAGCATCACCAGCAGCAACGATCGTGGAGCCCAGTGGACCTCCGAGGTCGAAGACATCGGTGCTCCTGTCAGGGATCACCGCACAACCACTTGGCCGTGTGAGACGTGGCCTCCACCAGCAAGGAGAAACGATGGCCCATCTCGTGTCGATCCCCAATCTCGGCTCGTTTTCAGACGATTCACGTCTGATACCGCTGACTCAGTGCAGCGATAGCGTTTTCAAGGTCGGTCGGAACGGTGTCGTCTCCATCACGGCCACCGGCGACGGGAAGGTGGAGTTCATTGCCTTCGAGAAGCATACGCTGGCGTACGTCAAGTCGGCGATGGGCTATCCCGCCTACTACCCCGTGCATCCTGTGAGGCTGCAGAAGCCCGTCCGTGCCGTCCTGATGGATCTGGACGGAACGAGCGTGCGCAGTGAGTCATTCTGGATCGGGATCATTCAGAAAACCACCGCCAGCTTGCTGGACGATCCCGATTTCGAGCTGGAGGATGCCGATCTGCCCTACGTTTCCGGACACAGCGTGTCTGAACACCTGGCGTACTGCATCGACAAGTACTGCCCTGGCAGGACGGTGGAAGACGCACGCACTCACTACTTCGAACACACTCATCGCGAAATGCGGGAGATCATGGCGGGGTGGGGAAGCCCAGATGCCTTTGTGCCCTCGCCAGGGCTCAAGGAGTTCCTCTACGAGTTGAAGGCGATGGGAGTCCGCATTGGTCTGGTCAGTTCTGGTCTCTACGAGAAGGCCTATCCTGAGATCCTCTCGGCGTTCAGAACCCTGGACATGGGCGATCCAGAGGCATTCTACGATGCTTTCATCACCGCTGGCTTCCCGTTGCGCAAGGGGGAAATGGGCACACTGGGNNCGCCCAAGCCGCATCCCTGGCTGTACGCCGAAGCCTTTCGGGTGGGGCTGGGCATGGACTTTGACGACCGAAACTCGGTCGTGGGCATTGAGGACAGCGGCGCCGGGGTCTGCTCGATCCGGCTGGCCGGGCTGCCCACCATCGGGATCAGCGGTGGCAACATCGTCGAAAGCGGCACCAGAGCGCTGTGCGATCTCTACTGCGAGACCCTCGACGAGGTCCTCGATGCGATTCGGTGAATGCGTGCAGGGTGGCTCTCAGCTACGGTTGAGTTAGGAGGGAGTTGAACTCTCGACCTCGGCAGTGTAACTGGCTCAGAACGGGCCTTCAGCCAGCAGCCAATAGCACAGTGAAGAGGCCTGATCTCTCGCTCAAGACCTGCTCGACCCGCCAGCCAGCCCGCTTGGCCAAGTCCGCTACCTCCGCAGGCGTCATCAACAGCAGATCGAACCAGTGGCCGACCTGACCACCGTACTCCACGCGCATGGTTACCTGACCCATAGGCCGTCCGCGGGCCCGATTGCGCTCGTGATAAGCCAGATGCACGGGGTTATCCGTGGCCGTCGGGTTCCTGCAACTGGCGATGACCATGCCTCCCGCGCGGGCCAGGCGACGCAGCCCGCACAGCATGGCCACCGTGCCCTCGACAGTCCCCCCGATCCCCAGGTTGTTGCCCAGAAGCAGGAAGGCGTCGAAACTGGCCGCGCCGAAGGGGAGCGCTGTGGCCGACGCCCAGACCGTGTGACGCACTCCTCTCCGGCGCGCCACCTCCAGCGCCAGCGGCGACACGTCCAGACCCACCACAGCAAGGCCTCTCTCCTCTAGCACGAGGGCGTGACGACCTGCACCGCAGCCGATGTCCAACACACGTCCCTTAGCGGCAGCGAGCCCCGCGGCTTCGGTGGAGTCGAAAGCGTCGGGACTAGCTAGGTAGAGCGCCGCGTCCTGCTCGTTGACCAGGCCGTCGTCACGGTGAAAGATGAGACGCGCCGGGCGGCCGCTGTGGGCGTCCCACAATGCCTGCCCGAAAGGATCGGGCGTGCAGCTTATGGGCATTGACATAACCGATCTTTCCTGGAAACCGCGATAGAAGAACTGGAATGGACAGCGACTGCGCTACCCGTTCTCAAGCACGCGGTAGGAACTGCCATCAGCGAAAACTGAGATGGTTCCCACTTCATCGGTCCGATGGACGTTCTGTTCCCCAACGGTGCTGGACAGCAGGTCCAGCACCTCCTCGTGCGGATGGTCGAAGCGGTTCCCTCTTCCCACTGAGATGATCGCCTGCTGCGGTGCGATCCCCTGTAGCAGGGCGGCGTCTGTGCCCGTGCGGCTGCCGTGATGGCTGACCTTGAGTACGTCGGCGCGCAGCAGCTCTTGGGCTTCATCCTCCGTCTTGGACCGCAGCATCCTCTCCCACACTGGCAGTTCTGCATCCCCCGTCAGCAGCATGGCGAACGAACCGTATACCAGCTTGAGGACTATGCTGGCGTCATTGACGTGGTCTTCCGTCGTGTTGTCCAGGCCGGGTGGTGGCGCCAGCACATGCAGCTTGACGCCTCCAATGTCCATCACGTCTCCCTCCTGGGGCACGTGGAGCCGATTCTCAGGGTTGTGATTCATCCAGTGATACATCCACTTGAAAGTGAAGTTCAGCATGTAGGCGCCTGGATGCTGGTACTTGGACATCCACAGTTGCCTGATGAAGATGTCTTCGGCTGTCAGCAGTTCCGTGATGCCGTAGATGTGATCCAGATGGGGGTGGCTGACGATCAAGCGATCTATCTCCGTGATGCCCCGTTCTCTCAAGAAGCGAATGGTGCGGTCAGAGGAGTGGGAGTCGACCACGTAGACCTGGCCGTCGGGGAATTCGATGACCACGCTGTCCCCTTGTGCCACATCGAGGACGTGCACAGCCAGCTCTCCTGTTGCTCTGCGCGTGCTGACGGCCCGTCGGATCGCAGGCGGTCTGGCCCAGGCCTCGATATCCCCCATATCCTCCAGCTTGACCGGCCACTCATACGCCGTCGGTGTGGGTGCTCTCCTGGTATCCGGTGGACGCAGTCCGCTCATTAGCTCCAACAGGCGGCTGTAGTCTGTCCGCAGCATTTGCTCCAGTGCCTCGTCGCTGTCCGCCAGGGGCTCGTATCGCTTGAGGATGGGAAGCTCTTCTGCCGGAGGTCTGGTTTCGGTGGCCCTGGTGTCCCTGCCAGCCCACGTTCCTCTGTCTGGCACTGCTGCCAACGTCTGTCGGTCTCCTGCATCCAGCGCTGCCTTGCTGATGGAGGCCACCTTCCCTTCGTAGAGCTTATACTCGTCTACGTAGCTCTGGGGAAGGTACCAGCGGGTGACGCCGTCCTTCATGCTGACGGCCAGGGCCACGCCCTCTTCAACCTTGTCAATGGAGACTTTCATGATCGCTTCCTTTCTTCTCTTCTCTCAACCCACTTGTGCTTGTCGCCTAAAATGCGATGTAGTCATCGTGGCTAGCTGTACCTGCATCAAGTTGTGCTGGGTCTGCTCTTCGGCAGCAGCAGGATGAGCGGCAGGCCGAGCAGCGAAATGACCGCGCTGGCGGCGAAGGCCCATCGCAGCCCAAAGAAGTCCGCCAAGCCCCCGACCGCGACCACCACCCCCGAGCGGAGGATGAAACTAAACGACATATACATGCCGTTGGCCAGGGCCCGGTTCTGGGGGAAGCTCTCCTGTACCAGCGCCATGATGACGGGCGTCACAGACAGGGCGGTGAAGCCCAACATCAGCAGCAAGGGGAGCCTTGCCCAATCCTTGACCTCCAGGAAGACGAACAGAAGCAGTGGGGTCGCCAGCATGGAGATGAACAGCACCGTCCTGCGGCCCAGGCGGTCGCTGATGGAGCCCCCTGCCAGCGCGCCCACCACCCCTGCTGCTTCGAGCACCGAGAGGGAGACACCGGCGAACCAGAGGTCAGCGCCCTCTTCGCTCAGAAAGGTGGGCAGGTAGATCGTCAGCGCCGAGATCATGAAGGAGCGCACGATGATGAAGCCCACCAGCGGCACCAACAACGGCCCCATCTTCCGCAGCGCCTGCCGCCAAGGGAGCCCCTCACCTGCGTTGGGCGGACGGCCGGACACGTCCCTGAGCCGGAAGAAGAGGATGGCAGAGGTCAACAGGCCGCCGATCATCAGCCAGGGCGTGCTCTTCAGGCCCAGCCACTGGACGGCGCTGACAATCAGGATCGGCCCCAGCGTGCGTCCCAGCTCGCCGCCTACCATCCAGAAGCCCATGCCCCTGCCCAGGCTCCGCCCCGAGAGGTTCCCTGTCATCACCGGTCCCACGGCGTGCAGGCTGGCCGAACTCAGACCGGCTACCACCAGGAGGAGAGCCGTCGCGGCGTAGCTCGGTGCCATGCCCAGCAGGCTCATCATCACAGCCGTCACCGCCGGCGCCAGGATGACGAAGGTGCGCAGGCTGACGCGGTCGGCCAGGTGGCCGATGAAGGGTTGGAGGAGCGAGGGCGTCTGCATGAAGACCGTCAGCAGCCCCGCCTCGGTCTTGGAGAGGGCGAGACTGGTGATGAACAGCGGCAGGAGGGGGGCCAGGAAAGCAGTATAGGTGTCATGCACCGCGTGCGCGCCGCTGATGGTCAGCACGCGGCCGGTTTGGAAGTGTTCGGTGTCCGTGGTTTCGGTAGTGGACATAATCTTGGCTTACGAACCGCTTTGGAGGGAATCAGCTATGGCTGGCATGACGATTCCGTCTGCGAAGGCTGTTCACATGGACAGCGGTGGATGCATGGTGGGCCGGAAGATGTCGTGGATTTCGCCTCGGCGGATGTAGCGTAGGATGTTCTGAGTCTTCGGCAGGAGTGCCTGGTAAGAGGGCATACCCGCAAAGTAGCACAGTTTATCCTCGCTGCAACCAGCACCGCCGTAGCGCAGGGCTTTGTCATCGGGTTCGGGGTGCTGGACGGTGAAGTCAGCCCAGAGACGCTGTTGGAAGTGGAGTCACTTGTAGCTACCTCAGCAAGGCTACGAATTTTTCTACTGTCAGGCCGGCATCACGTAGGACCTTGCGCAGCAGGCCCGGCTTGACCGTCTTGTGGAGGGGCACGGTCACGGGGAGGTGATTGGGATCAGATCAGGGATAGGCAGATTCTGGGTCCGCATGTCTTCCAGGTACAGCAGAATGACCTCTCTGATATTCTCCACCGCATCGTCAAACGTGTCACCCTGGGTGTAGCAACCGGGAAGAGCTGGACAGGAAACTACGTAGCCTCCCATCGCCTCATCAGGTTCGAGGATAACTTTGAAGTCGTAGATTTCCATCGAGTATCTCCTGATCTGATTTCATCTTGCGCCCAATGCTCCAGACCACGTCTCATCCAACACATCCACAGTGCAGGTTGGGTCAATGAACACCGATGGTCTCGTAGTCGGCCAGCATTCTCTCACCTGACACGCGGTCGCCGCTCATTATAGCACACATCTTGCTGACCGGAAAAACAGTGCGCCCTACGGCCTCTTCATTTGAGCGCACGACAGCCCTTCAGAATCCGTCCAGCGCCGTGCATATGCCTCCCGTGTCACAGCTTGAACCAGTGGGTCCTGTGCCGGAGGGTAGACGGGCGCAAAGAGAGCCCCTGGGCGATTCAGCAGGCGAGCGAAGACGTCATAGGTGATGCGATAGTCCGGGCCCCGCAGGGGATCGTCGGAGATGAACTCACCAGCTACGTCATCGTACCCCTGAATGACGCGGTAGTGCGAGATATCTGAGCCGGGTTCGAGTCGCTGCAGAACGATGACCGGAATGGACTCGGCCAGCAGTTGGCGGATCACCCGCAGTCTGGACTCGCGGCTGATGGGGAACCGATAGACCCGTCCCATCAACCCCTGCTCCGACATGTACCAGGGGACATAGCACGGCGCTGGCCTGCTCGCAGCCCACTCCTGCACCTCCTGCTGAGTGACCCAGTGATCGTAGTAGCCCAGCACGATGGCCACGCTGGCAGGGCCGCAGTTGTTGAGGGCCTGTGCCTGGTGGTTCATGGGTTCGAGCAGGACGCTGGCCGGCAGACGGGTAGGCGTCGGTGTTACGGTCGGCGTCCGTGTCGGCGACGGAGTTGCTGTGGCCGTCGGCGTA
Organism: Anaerolineales bacterium UBA3071; assembly: GCA_002366755.1. GTDB lineage: Bacteria > Chloroflexota > Anaerolineae > UBA3071 > UBA3071 > UBA3071. Next base: position 6,574 of record DFBV01000181.1, on the reverse strand, counting down.
GCCGTCGCCGTTGCTGTCGGCGTGGCGGTGGGAGACGGTGTCGCCGTCGGTGTCGGTGTGGCAGTGGGAGACGGTGTCGCGGTGGCGGTCGGCTCTGGTGTTGCGGTGGGAGCGGGCTCCGCCGTGGTGCAGGCGACGATGATCAGCAGCATCAACAGCAGCAGCGTCAACAGCGTGACCAGGGTGGTGCTCAGAGTCGTTTTGGGTTGGTGCGTTGCGTAGTCGTGCACCGGGATGGTCTCGCTATGGGTCACCCAGAGCTCCAGAAGCTGAGAGCATTATGGCTGCAACACCAGCACGCCCTCTGCATCAGCCTCCACATCGGCCCGCTCCCACAGCATTGGGTGGTACTCGATGTTGCGCCAGGGGTCAATCATGTCGTCGTAGTGGCGGTGGAAGGCGTGGCCGGACTGGCCGGTAGTGTGCATCGAGAGCGAGCGGCTCAAGTCCCCCACGTCCACGATCTGGCGCTGGGAGGCGATGTGGTTCACGGTGTAGGGGTTGTTCAGGCTGTAGTTGGTGGGGTTGACCGTGGCGATGGTGCCATCCACGGGCACAGGCCCGCGGTTGAAGAGTGCCTCGATGGGCCCGATGCCTGACTGGCCCAGGCTTTGGTTCT
>DFBV01000181.1:1976-5914 GCA_002366755.1 Anaerolineales bacterium UBA3071 | reverse complement strand
TCCAGCGCCTGCAACAGGATCTCGTCCCGTGTCTCCACTTCGCGCGTGGTCACGTTGTCGAACCAAGAGGATGCCTCGTCTGCCAGGAAATCCTCCAGTGCGACCGCCGCGCTGCCGCGGGCCCGGCGCAGAAGCTGCTCCCCCAGTTCATCGCCGAAAGTTAGGTCTATCAGGTGCAGGCGGAAGGCCTCGAAGAGGGCAGCCCCGGCGCTGTCTCGCATGGCTCGTCTGTCCCACGTACGCAGCAGTTCCAGAGCTTCTGCCAGTTGGGGCTCCTCAGGTAATGGGAGCGCCAAGACATAGGGCAGGACGTCCCGCGCCCAGACGGGGCTGCTGTCACCGTGAATAGCCTGCATGTCGGCCACGGAAAGCGAAGGGTCGGCCTCGATCAACTCCACGATCCGCCGCGCCCGATAGCCGGGTGCCCAGTCCATGGAGATGAAGTAGGGGTAATCTGGCCCCACTACGGCGTTGTTGGCGGTGACGATGTACCCCTCCGGCGGATTGAAGGCGCGGGGCAGTTCGTCAAAGGGGATGTGGTCCACCCACTCGTACTCGCCAGTCCAGCCTGGCACCGGCATCGAACCGTTGCCCGAGGCGCGGATGGGAATGCGACCAGGAGCCTGATAGCCGATGTTCCCCTCCACGTCGGCGAAGACGAAGTTCTGGCTGGGCACACTCCAGTATGAAAGCGCTTCCCTGAACTCCTCCCAGTTGCTGGCTTGATCCAGAAGGAGGATGCTGCGGACCATCGTGCCTGGCTGGAGCGCAGTCCAGGAGAGGGCCAGTGGCTGCCAGCCGAAGGACCACTCCTCCTCGGTGCCGCCGACCACGTCGTTGATGATGGGGCCGTGGCGGGTGATGCGCACGTTCACCACCACCGGCTTTTCCTCTTCCTCATCATCTTCCTCGTCCTGGCCGGCGACGGTGATCTCCTCGCGGATGATCTCCATGTCCAGCCACTCCCCCTGGAACTCGTACTGGTTGGGGTTCCCGGGGTTGACCCGCTCGATGAACAGGTCCTGCACGTCAGGTCCCAGGTTGGTGACCCCCCAGGCAATGCGGTCGTTGTGGCCGACGATGACGCCGGGAGTGCCAGCGAAGGAGTAGCCGACCACGTTGTAGGGACACTCTGGCCCCACTGGATCGCAGTGCAAGCCAATCTCGTACCAGATGGAAGGCATCTGGATACCCAGGTGCATATCGTTGGCCAGGAGGGGCGTTCCCGTCTCGCTGCGGTTCCCGGCGACAACCCAGTTGTTGCTCCCGATACCGTCTCCGCTCCCCAGAACGTGGGTGTCCAGCGCTGCGTCGGGCACCGCGTCGAGCGCTGTCCCCGCCAGCGGATGCGGGACGATGACCGGGTGGTCGGCGGGGTACCCGGGCACCACCAGGCCGACGGCAGGTGTCCCCAGCCGAGCGGCGACGTGGGCACGGAGAAGTTCGCTACTCATGTTCCCGCTCAGATCCCAGGCCATCACCTTGGCCCAGGTGAGGGTGTCCAGAACCGTCCAGGGCTCCGGTTCGAACTTGACGCCAGTGAGCCCCAGGATGGTGAACTCCAGCCCCAGGCGGTCCTGGTGGGCGGAGATGTAGGCGTTGACCCCCTTGGCGTAGGCCTCCAGCGCCACCCTGCTCTCATTGTCCAGGAGTTCCAGTTCCTGGGCGGCAGTGCGACGCCAGCCTAACGTGCGGATGAAGCGGTCGGAGTCCAGCGCAGACTCGCCCAGGATCTCCGCCAGTCGGCCGGAACCGATCCTCCGCCAAAACTCCATCTGCCAGAAGCGATCTTGCGCGTGGGCGTACCCTTGGGCGAAGAACAGGTCGTGGGGGTTGCTGGCGTAGATGTGGGGGATGCCCCAGCTATCGCGGATGACGGTGGCCTCCGCTTGCAGGCCGTCTGCCTGGGCTGTGCCCTCGATCTGGGGCCAGTAGCTCCGCACGGTGACGAAGCCGTAGCCGAAACCAGTCAGTCCCAGCAGTAGCACAAAGATGATGACCCCAATGATGACTTTGGAAAGCGTTCGCATGTTGCGATCTCCCATGGGTGTTGCCGAGGGGCGTCCCCGCCTCGCTTCGGCGTGGCTGTCCTCACTGTTATGGCATCGAAGTTCTCGGTCAGCCAACGGAGCTTGTTGAGAACTCATTGGGCTACGGGTTTGTCCAGGCCGCCCAGGTCGTCTCTGGCCTCGGGCATCCATTCCAGGCTATACACATGACCACTCCAGGCCGAGTTGAGCGGCAACTTCTTGGGCAGAGATGATTCTGGCTCCCTCCTCTTCTGCCGTCAGGGAACGTCGAAGCCTGGTCGCTATTTCTTCTCGCAGCTCCAGCCCTTCGTCCGGGTCACCGAGCATCTCCAACAGCTTCCACTCCACTGTGGCTTCAATGAAGTGCTTGAATTCGTCTACTGTCAATTCGGCCACTCTTGTGCTCATAGTGAACTCCTCCAACTCCATCGGCTTCATCGGCTTCATCGGCTGACTCACGTCTGTACGTGCAACACCCGGTCGTGGCCGGCGTAGTCGGGCAGGACGTCCACGCTCGCCCGGGGGAAGTGCTGGCGGGCCAACTCGCGCACCGCTTGCCCCTGCTCCGCCCCTATCTCCAGAAAGATCGCGCCGCCGGGCTGCAGGTGCGCCGCTGCCTGTGCCAGCAAGCGCCGCATCTGCCACAGACCATCAGGGCCGCCGTCGAGCGCCGCCCGCGGCTCGTAGTCCCGCACCTCGGGTTCTAGCGTCGCCAGTTCGTCGCTCCGTACATAGGGCAGGTTGGCGACGAAAACATCAACCCTCTCCGGCAGCGACTCCAACAGGTCTCCTCGCAACAGCCGCACCTGTCCTTCGACGCCGTGACGGGTCACGTTCGCTGCTGCTACCTCCAGGACGTCGGCGGAGGAATCCAGAGCATAGACGGTGGCCCGTGGCAGGTGGACGGCCAAGGCGACGGCCACGCAGCCAGAGCCTGTGCCTACGTCGGCGATGGTCAGTGGACAGTGGCTAGGGGCCAGGGGATGGCGATGGCGAATGGGAGATGAGTCCTCCCGCATCTCGTGAGTCGCAACTCCTGACCCTCCTTCACCCATTCGCTCTCGAGCCCAATCGAGCGTATGCTCCACCAGCAACTCTGTCTCCGGCCTGGGGCCCAACACGCGACGGTCAACGAGGAAATCGAGGCCGTAGAACTCTCGGTGGACCAGGATGTAGGCCAGCGGCTCGCGGGCCTGCCGCCGCGCCAGCAGTGCTCTGAACTGTCCCCACTCTGCTGCCGTTAGCGCACGCTCGGGATGTGCCAGCAGCCGCGCCCGATCCCAGCCCAGCACGTGTGCCAGCAGCAGTTCGGCGTCAAGCTGAGGGGAGTCGCAGCCGGCAAGATGCAGGATGCGTGATGCATGACCCAAGACATGCCCCACGCGCTGCTCGCTACCTGTCTCTTGCTTCTTGCCCCTTGCCTCTTGCATCCTGTCATTCTGTGCCGATGGCCTGCAGTTTCTCCGCCTGCTCCGTCGTCGCCAGCTCGTCAATGAACTCGTCCAGGTTGCCCCTCAGCACCCCCTCAAGGCGGTAGAGGGTCTTGCCGATGCGGTGATCGGTCACCCGATTCTGGGGGAAGTTGTAGGTGCGGATCTTCTCGCTGCGCTCACCGCTGCCCACTTGCAGTCGCCGCTCCTGGTCCTGTTCATTCACTTGCTGCCGTCGCTCGATTTCATAGAGACGGGAACGCAGCACCGCCAGCGCCCGCAGCCTATTCTGCGTCTGCGAACGCTCACTCTCGCAAGAGACGACCAGGCCGCTGGGCTTGTGCGTGATGCGCACCGCAGTGGCGTTCTTCTGCATGTGCTGTCCGCCCGGGCCTGACGAGCAATAGACCACGATCTCCAGCTCGGCCGGGTTGATGGACACCTCCACCTCGTCCATTTCCGGCAGCACGGCCACCGT
>DFBV01000181.1:0-1860 GCA_002366755.1 Anaerolineales bacterium UBA3071 | reverse complement strand
TCTGTCTTCCACCGCCGCGCCTCGGCGTAGCGCTCGTACATGCGATACAGATCGGCAGCGAACAGCCCCGCTTCGTTGCCACCGGTACCGGCGCGGATCTCCATGATGACGTTCTTTACATCGTTGGGATTCTTGGGCAAGAGCATCAGCCGCAGCTTCTGCCACAGCTCTTCTTGCTCTCGCTCCAGCGACTCCGCCTCCGACCGGACCAGTTCCAGCATCTCAGGATCGGTCTCATCTTCTAGCAGCCCCTGCGTTTCAGCCGATTCCTTCTCCACAACCCGATAACGGCGGTAGCTCTGCACCAGTTCCTCGATCCCCGCTTGCTCGCGAGCCAGCTTCGCTATCCGCTCGTGATCCACGACCACTTCGGGGTCGGCCATCAGTCTATTCAGTTCTTCGTATCGTTCCTCGATCTTCGCCAGCTTGTCCAGCATCTTTTCACCTCATTGCTCGCGGCCGAATCGCGAGCTTCGGGATTGTAGCATCTCCTTGGCGAAAAGGCAAGCGGTCAGGCTCTGCACGTTCAGTAGAGTCATCTCTGCCCTTTTGCGTCTGCTGCTGAACAACTTTGAGTTGCACCTTGATGTTTCCCCTGTGTACTCTGTGTCTCTGTGGCTGAATGACCTTTTTCAGGGGAGTCAGCACTCTATTCCATCCGACGAGTCTTCTCTCCTGTGTGCTCCCGCTGGATAGCCATGTCCAGCGGCTGGTCAGTGGGCGTGGCCGTCCGCTGGGAGCAGCACAGGGAATCTTGACTCGTTTGCAGGGAATTTGCAGCATCAAGGAGTTCAGGCTGCCTCGGGTGCAACGCACTCCGGTTGTGGAATCAGGCTATTCTGAAGCGCGATTCGGCTAAGCAAACGGTCGAACATGGAGCGGATCAAGTGCGTTGCACCTTGTGCTTGTCTACTTGTCGCCTCGTTTCCTCGTTGCCCCGTTCCCCTTTCCGCGGCTCATGGGCTCCAGGATATGCGCTCTTCCAGCCATCCCTTGGTGGTATAGTCCGGCTCGTCGGGGATCAGGCCATTGGGAGAGCCAGGCAGCTCAAACAGCCGCGTGTGTCCCTGTCCATCAGCGGTCATAGCCCACATGCCCCAGGCGCCATCTCGGTCTGACACGAAGGCGATGGTGTTGCCATCAGGCGACCAGGCAGGGAGACCGTCGTTGGCTTCATTGTCGGTCAGCCTCAGCAGTCCGGACCCATCGGTGTTGATGCGGTAGATCTCCCAGTTGCCCTCATGTAGAGACATGAAGGTGATGTAGGCGCCGTCGGGGGAAGCAGCGGGGGCCGTGGCCGACTCGTCCGAGAAGAGCAGCCTATCGCCCGAGCCGTCCGTTTTCATGACCGCGATTCCCATCTCTGGCCAGGTGGCCCGGTAGACGATGGAGCCGTCCGCCATCCAGGTGGGGTACTCGCCGTACACAGGTTCCCCACCGCGAGCCATCTCCCACTCGGTTCTGTCCGCCAACCAGACCTGGTAGATGCGGCTCTTGCGGTCTGACTCCCGGCGCGAGAAGAAGACCAGGGCCTTGCCATCCGGCGACCAAGAGGGCAGCGCATCTTCGTGGAAATTGGAGAACTTCCGCAGGTCGCCGCCGTAGGTATTCATCACCGCGATACCCCGGCCGCCGTTCCACCAGTGGCGGAAGGCGATATGCTGGCCGTCGGGGCTGAGGGCCGGCTGGCTGGCCTCGTCCAGCACCTGCTCGATGTCTGAACCGTCCGGGCTGGCCACGTAGAGGTTATAGGTGCGGCGCCCCGGGTCGAACACGGGGAAGGCGATCTTCCCAGGCAACTCAGCGGGCACGCCCTCGACAACGGTCGGCGCTGCTGTGGGAGCAGCCGTGGGAGGTGCT
>DFBV01000039.1:2190-5229 GCA_002366755.1 Anaerolineales bacterium UBA3071 | reverse complement strand
CCCGCGAAAGATGGTTCTGTTCAGGATCAGGGTGGCCAGAAATGCGGCCCCCAGGCTGAGGAAGACCAGGGAGAGTATCACCGGTAGCGCCCGGTCGCCGAAGAGGGCGATGGCCAAAGCCACCCCCGCGCCGTAACTCCCGCTGCAGATAATCAGCGGGCTGGTCAGGATGGATGCCAGGCGGACCTTCTTGTTTTCGATGATGCGCGAGGCCATCACGCCGGTCACGTTGCAGCCGAAACCCATGCCCCAAGTGAGAGTCTGCTTCCCCTGGGAGCCCACCGCTCGCATGGGCCGGTCCAGATTGAAGGCCATCCGGGGCAGGAGGCCCAGGTCCTCCAGCAGGGCGAAGGCGACAAACAGGATGATCATGGGGGGCAGCATGGCCGCGATGACCGTCCCCGTGCCCATGAGAAGACCATCTACCAGCGCACCACTCACCCACCAGGGGGCTTGAATGCTCGTCAGCCAGGCGCGGCTGAGGCGGATCAGCCGGGAGAGGCCGGCCTCCAGCCAGCCGCCCCCGATCTCGCCCCCCTTGATGGTGATCCAGAAAACGAGAGTGAGCATCGCTAGCATGATCGGCCACGACCAGACCTTGTGGGTGACGATGCGGTCAATCCGCTCGGTCATGCTCTCCTCCACCGGGCGCAGGCGACGGGCCACCCGGTGTACCACGTCGTGGGCGAACTCGAAGCGGCGGCGGACAATCTCTACTTTTGCATCGGGCCGGGTCCCCTCGCGCAACCGCACGGCCCGGTTCAGCACGGCCTGCAGGGCCTCGGGGGAGACAGGCAGAGCATCGTCGTCCGGCTCCAGGCGGCAGGCCGCCAGGTCCCCCTGCTGAAAAGCCTCGACGATCTGCGGGTCATCTTCCAGGAGTTTGAGCGCTACCCAGCGACGCCGGCCACCCATTCCCATGCGGGCCAGGTCGGCCTCCAGGCTCTCGACGTATCCCCCGACGGTCAGCCCGTAGTTCACCGCCGCCGGATGAGTCTGGCGCTGCCCCGTAGCCACATCCACTATCGCCGCCAGCAACTTCGGAAGTCCCTCTCCTTCTGTGGCCACGGTGGGCACCACCGGCACCCCCAGGTCTGCCTCCAGGGCTTCGGCGTCAATCTTCCATCCCTGCCGCCTGACTTCGTCCATCAGGTTGAGGGCCACCACCACCCGGCCGGTCAATTCCAATATCTGCAGCGCCAGGTTGAGATTGCGCTCCAGGCAGGTGGCGTCCACGATGTCAATCACCACGTCCGGCTCGTCAGAGAGGATGTAGTCGCGGGCGATCACCTCCTCGGGCGACTGGGCGGCCAGGCTGTAGGTGCCGGGCAGGTCCACCAGGCGGATCTCCCAACTCTGGTAGTGGAAGACCCCCTCGGCTCGCTCCACCGTCTTGCCCGGCCAGTTGCCCACGTGCTGCCGGCTGCCGGTGAGGGCGTTGAAGATGACGCTCTTGCCCACGTTGGGATTGCCGGCCACACCTACAGTGATTGTCTTTTTATCCATTTCTCACCTCTTCTACCAGGATGCTGTCGGCGTCACTCCGGCGCATGGCAATGGCCGTGCCCTTGATGCGGTACTCAATCGGATCGCCCAGGGGTGCCGTGCGGATCGCGGTCACCTCGGCGCCGGGCACCAGGCCCATGTCCAGCATGCGCCGCTGCTGTTTGCCGCCGCCCTTGACCTCGGCCACCATCGCCCGGCTGCCCACCGGCAGCTCGCTCAGAGGGACGGGCAGGACGGGCGCCGGCGCGGCGTCAACGCGCTCGGCGGCCGCTGTTGCCAGGGAGAAAAGATTGCTACCAATTCTTACCCTCAGATGCCCCGGCTTGCGTTCAACCACTTCCACCTCAACGCCGGGTCTAAAGCCCATAACCACCAGTTGGGCGAAGAGGGCTGGCGGCTCATCCTCCACGTGCAGGATGCGCAGCCGGTCGCCAGGCGTGCAAACGGCCAAGGGGCTACCGGCCGGAGGAGGTGCTCGACGGCCAGCATCGGGGATGATGTCGCCGTGGGGGTCCCAGGCGGGATGGCCGAGTTCGGCGTCCAATTCCGCCGCCTCGTCCGGGGTCATCCCGTGCTCCCGACGGTCGGCTTCCACATGGACTGCGTCCAAGGGCATCCCCTCCCGGTCCACAAGGTAGCGCTCCCACAGGCGGTGTGCCCGGATCAGTTCCTGGGCCCGCTCTCGACCTCTTGTTGTCAGACGTATGCCCGCGCTCACGTCCCCCTCGGCCCACCCAGAGGTCACCAGCACTTCCATCAAGCCCTCGGTCATTTCCTCTGAGATGCCCATCGCTCGGGCCAGCGCCCCGGCCTTCACGGCCGTCTCATCTCGTTGGAGTTTGTAGACCTCCTTGAGGGTATCTTCCATCTCGACGAGTCGGGATGGCTGCGGGCGCGCCATGGCTTGAGGTCGCCGCCGCAGCGCCCACAGCAACAGGATGGCCAGCAGGACAGATACAGCCGGCCACAACCAGTTTGATATATCAAAAGTCTCCATCTCGTCCTCCTTTGTCAGTGCTTCACTCCCTTTCAGACTGATAGTCCCTTCGGCTGGAGTTGGGAGACCTCAGGCCGGGCTTGCGAACAAAAAGCCCCAGCAGGCTGCCGATTGTCGTGGACAGACCAGCCAGGGCCGAAAGCAAAAGTGCGAAGCCAATCTCAGATGTCATTCCAATCTCCTTCTCGAAATAAAACGCAAATCAATCATCGTTATCCTTTCTTTGCTTTCCTCCATAATTGTTTTGACCGTAGTGAGCATTTCGTATAACGGGGCGCCGGGCGAAGCCCGGCGCCCCGTTAGGCTAAATCGCGAGCGAAGCGATTTAGCCTAACCTAGGCTTAGCCGAACCCCAGTAGCCGTCCGACCTGGTAGACGAGCGTCGAAACGACCCACCCCAGGGCCGTCAGGTAGACCGCGTTGAACAGCGTCCATTTGTTGCCGTACTCGTGGCGCTGGGCAGCCACGGCCACCATGCAGGGGATGTAGAGCAGCACGAAGACGTTGAAGGCCACCGCCGACAGAGGTGTGAAACC
>DFBV01000039.1:0-2136 GCA_002366755.1 Anaerolineales bacterium UBA3071 | reverse complement strand
ACCGGGGATGAGGCTGAGTGTCCCTTTCACCGTGTCCACGGTGGCGTCCCAGAAGCTCACTACGATCTCCCCCAGGTCCTGGAAGAAGGTCGTCGGTTCCTCTGCTTCCTCCTCCTCGGCTCCGCCGACGTAGATCTGGCTCATGGTGCCGACCACCACCTCCTTGGCCACGAAGCCGGTGACCAGCGACCCCGCTGCTTGCCAGTCGCCGAAGCCGGCCGGGGCCAGAACCGGGGCGATGGCTGCGCTGGCCTTCCCGAACAGACTATCTCTTGGATTCTCCACCCCCCAGGGGATGTTCATCAGGAACCAGAGGATGACGGAGACGGCCATGATGATGGTCGCCGCCTTGCGCACGAAGACCGAAGAGCGCTCCCACATGTGGATCAGGATGCCTTTCAGCGTCGGCAGGCGGTAGGGCGGCAGTTCCATCACGAATGGGGACGGTGGCTTGCCCGCAAACAGCGTGCGCTTGAAGACCATGCCGCTCACGATGGCCAGGACGATGCCCAGCAGGTACAGGCCGAAGATGAACTGCCCGGCGTTGTCGGGGAAGAAGGCGGCGGCGAAGATGGCGTAGACCGGCAGCCGCGCCCCGCAACTCATCATGGGCACCAACAGCCCGGTCAGCACCCGGTCGTCCTCGCTCTCCAACGTCCGCGTAGCGTAGACAGCGGGCACGGTGCAGCCAAAGCCGATCAGCATGGGCATGAAGGACTTGCCGTGCAGCCCCAGCGCGTGCATCAGCCGGTCCATCACGAAGGCGGCGCGGGCCATGTAGCCCGAATCCTCCAGCAGCGCCAGGAAGAAGTACAGGAAGAGAAGCACTGGCACGAAGACCAGCACTCCGCCCACGCCGGCGATGATGCCATCCACCATCAGCGACTCGAACCAGGTACCTCCCAGCCTGATGAGATTGAGGATAGCTACTACCCAGCGGGTGATGGGGCCGCCGACGACCCCGTCCACCCAGTCCAGGTAGGCGCCGGAGACCTCGGCGGTCATCTTGAAGACGAACCACATGGCGGCTAGGAAGATGGGGATGCCCAGCACCCGATTGGTGACGACCTTGTCAATCTTGTCCGAGAGCGTCAGCCGATCCTCGGCTGGGCGGCGTACTACCTCTTTGATCAGGCCGCTGATGAAGCCGTACCTGCGGTCGGCGATGATCGTCTCAGCGTCGTCGCCGTAGATGCTGCGCAGGTGGTCCACGCTCTTGCGGGCCTGGGCCAGGATCGCTCCCCCTCCCTCCACAGCCTCGACTTTGGGGATAATCTCTTTGTCTTCTTCCAATAACTTGATGGCCAGCCAGCGAGAAGAATAGCGCGCTGTGGGTGCTGCTGCCTTCTCGATAAGCTCTTGCAGACGGGCGATCTCCTCCTCGACCTCACGTCCGTAGTCCACGAGGGTAACGCCCTTGGTATAAGCCAGTTCATGTGTTGCCATGGTATATCTCCTTCGGTATCTGGTTGTTGATCACTGAGCGGTCGCTGCCCGGCCCGACTAAACTCACCGAAGTCGGATGACCGCTTGTAGCAACTCGTCGATTCCCTTGCCTCTGCTGGCCACCGTGGGCACCACCGGCGTGCCGTTCAGCCCCCGCGACAGCATCTCCGTGTCAATGCGCAACCCGCGCGCATCGGCGATGTCGCTCATGTTGAGGGCGATGACCAGCGGCGCGCCCAATTCCAAGATCTGGATCGCCAGGTAGAGATTGCGCTCCAGGTTGGCGGCGTCCACCACGTCAACCACCACGTCAGGCTTTGCCTCAATGATGTAGTCACGGGCGATGACTTCTTCCAGGGAGTAGGCCGTCAGGCTGTAGGTGCCGGGCAGGTCCACGACCTGGATTTCGTAACCGTCGCGCTTGCAGGTGCCCTCTTTCTTCTCGACGGTCTTACCCGGCCAGTTGCCCACGTGCTGGCGGGCCCCGGTGAGGGCGTTGAAGACGGTGCTCTTGCCGGAATTGGGATTGCCGGCCAACGCTATCGTAAACTTCTTAGCCATTTTTCCCTCCACATTTCGTTTCAAGTATCACGTTTCACGCTCCACGTTTTATGCTTCACGAAGCCAGTGGCTCAACCATGATCTTGTGCGCCATGCCGCGGCCCAGAGCTAGCCGTGCGTCGTCCTTGA
>DFBV01000162.1 GCA_002366755.1 Anaerolineales bacterium UBA3071 | reverse complement strand
CGGTAGAGGGCCTGTGCAGCCATCGTTGTCCTTTCCAACTTGGGAAGGGGTTCCTTGGAAGGGGGTCTGTTCCTCCAATGGCTCTAGTGTATCACCATTGGCTCATTCTGGCAAGTTGCTGGCGAGAGACAGAAAATAAGAAGCCCCCGGGATGTCCCGGAGGCTCCTTGTCTGTTACCGTCTGCAACGTTGTGGTGACTAGGGCATCACCGCAGCGTTGTAGGTCGCCGTCTGGTTTGACCAGATGTTGTTCATGATGCCCACGATGGGCTGGTTCGAGTCAACAATCACCGTGCCCTCCCAGTCAGCAGGCAAGCCAGCCAACGGTTCGCCTGGATCGCTCTGGTAGCGGGTGTTCCAACCCTGTGCGCCATAGCCCGGGATGGTGACGACCTGACCCGACACCGCCACCGAACCGTCGCTGTTGTAGAAGGTGGTGGTGACCGTGGCGGTGCTGCTCGTCGTGTTCTGGTAGATAGCGCCAGACCACTTCTCCCAACTGCCAAAGTACCTGCGCGTCATGATGGGGTAGGCCAGCTTCATCGCGGCATCGTCGGTCGGCGTGCCCATGCTGTAGGATCCGGTCTGATCCGAAGGCTTCTTCCAGATGGTGTTGACGATTCCTACCACCGGCACGTTCGATTCGATGATCGCCAGGCCGTTCCAGTTGTTGCTCACCGGTTCGAACACCTCGCCCGGATCGCTGTCATAGCGGGTATTGAAGCCTTCTGAAGCGAAGGGGGCAATACTCTGGCTGGCCGCAGGCACCGCCAGCGAGCCATCGCGGTTGTAGAAGTACATGGTCAGATTCGCCGTGGTGCTGTTGGGGTTCATGATGATAGCACCACTGTAGATCTGCCAGTTGGCGAACTTCTTCTTGAAGATCGAGGGTGCGTACAGGGTGGTGGAGGGGTTGGCGACACCGGGATAGGTGCTACTGCCCCAGTTCCACAAGGTGGTCACAACTACGGCTACCTTGTGCGCCGAGGTGATCTTGGCTGCGCCAACCCAGTTGTTTGTGCCTGGGTCAGGCCCGAAGTCCGGAATCGCTGAGTAGTCCCACACGTCGTAGGTGCGCTGTGCTCCGCCCGGGATGGTGTCGTTGAGGGTGTACACCGGCGCGCCCTGCCCACGAGTGTAGAAGTCCACCCGCACACTGGCAGCAGTGGTCTCCGTGTTCATCACAGTCACCTTGGACGATTGGTAGGTGCGCTTGTACAGAGCCGGAGCGTACACGGTGTTGGCACCCTGGGAGAAGCCAGTGTAGGCCATAGCCGTGATGCCGTCCCCCGATGAACCGCCCGTCCACAGCAGATGGCTCACCGCCGCGATGGAACGATCTGACGACAGGATGGCTGAGCCCAGCCAGCCCGCGGGCAGACCGGTCAACTGGGTGTCCCAGGACGCGTGTCCGGCAAAGGGGACGTTGGCCGAATCGCTGTAGGCGTATGGGGGACCACCCGCAGGGCCGACGAAATCGGCAACCACATGGGCCTGGCCTCCGGAGTCCAGGTTCATGGCATAGATCTTAGCGTTGCCTGTGCCCGGGTTAGGCCCTGCTGCTGCCACTACCAGCGGGGTGACCAGCAGCAAAACGACGGACAGCAGAAAACCCCACTTCTTCATGGTACTTACCTCCTCAATAATGATAGTTTGTGATTACGGAAGTGAAACGCACGAACGAGTTCAGGCGCTTTTCTTCCAATGCCTGATGACATTATATCATGGGGTGTCACCTGATTCAATAGCCCGTTTGGATAGTCCCTGCCGGGTGCGGCAGCAGACGCCGGATGCGCTGCCCAACTTGGCCTGCAAGAGGCTAACCCTTTTGTACTACCCTTGTTTGCGAATAGACACGGATTCCCCTGCCAAAGGGTTCGTCGAAGGTTAATGCTGGATATCCTATACTGGTGAGTTGACTGGTTTATCAGAAGGCTCCTCTATGCCGCAGCACAGTGCCGATGGTGCGCCAAAGGATGCGCAAGTCGAGCAAAAGCGAGTAGTTCCGAATGTAGTACAAATCGTCCTCAGTATGCAGGTGCATGGTGTGTTCGCTGCGGCCGCTCACTTGCCACCAGCCGGTCATGCCCGGCGGCACAGCGAACCGCTGTCGCTGCCAGTTCTCGTAGTGTTGCACCAGCAAGGGCAGTTCCGGGCGTGGCCCTACCAGGCTCATCTCCCCCTTGATGACGTTGAGAAGCTGGGGCAGTTCATCCAGGCTGCTGCGCCGCAGGAATCGCCCTAGACGAGTCACCCGCGGGTCGTCGGGGCGTTTGCTGAAAATCACCCCCTCGGGAGTTTCCCGAACGATCTCGTCTAGCTGCTGTTCGGCATCCACACACATGGTGCGGAATTTGTGCATGGTGAAGTGCCGGCCGTTCTCTCCCACCCGCTCCTGACGAAAGAGCGCCGGGCCTGGCGAATCCAGTTTGATCAGCGCGGCAATCAATAGCATGAAGGGCCACAGTATGAGGAGCAGCACAGTGGATAGGGCCAGGTCAAAGAGGCGTTTCACAACTCGATCGAATCCATCAATCACAGGGTCGCGCAGGCCGATCAAGGGCACGCCGTGGAAGTCCTCGATGGTGGCCTGGAAGAAGGCCAGGCTGAACACGTCAGGGACTACACGCACTCTCACCGGTAGCTCTTGAAGCCTGAAGACGAGCCTGGCGAACTTCTCGTAGGCTCGCAGGGGCAGTGCGAAGATCACCTCGCTGATGTCTCGCTGGCGAATGATGGTCAGGGCTTGCTGCAGAGTGCCCAGGACGGGGATGTCCTCAAAAACGCGGCCCTGCTTGGTGGGATCGTCGTCCACATAGCCTTCGAGACGCAGTCCTGTCCACTGGTATTCTTTTGCCTGGCGCACGATATTCTGTCCCAAGTCGCCGGCGCCAACGATCAGCACCCTACTCACCCGCTGCTCCTGCTCACTCAAAACACCCCACAGCAGGCGCAAGAGCAACCGCAGGCCGAGCAGGAGGATCAGGTCAATCAAGTAGAAGTAGGCGAAAAGCAGCCGAGGAACCTCGCGGAAGGAGAGGTAGAGGACTCCGGCAAACACCAGGGTGCTCGCACTAACGGCCAAGAAGGTTGACCACCCCTGCTCTTTCGGGTGGAGAATACGCTTGGGGTTGTAGGTGGACATGGTGGGGAGGATCATGCCCCAGATCACGACGACCATGGCGTAGAGGAGAGGATGCAGGTAGACGTGACGCGGCTCCAACCGGTAGCTGAAGGGAAGCCACAGTCGCGCCAGTCGGGCCAGGTACAGGGCAAGAGGAGTGAGCAACAGATCGAAGGCGACCAGAACGACCGTGTAGTTGAATGTGATCCGCTTGTTCATGGCCGCGTTGATCGGTCGTCCTGGTGCAAGCTTGCAGGGTACGCGCCGGCCCTTGGGTCTGGTTGGTTCAGCATACTATCTGCCTCATTATTCATTCCCGGCCGAAATGCTTGGCCAACGTCTCATCCATGGACTGCTCTACCTGGGGGATGAGCTCTCGCAGTTTTCCGCCTATCTCTTGGTCTATCTCGTCCCAGAGCATGTTCTTTTCTTCGCAGATGAAGAAGCCCACCAACGGATCTACGGTGGGATTACTCAGCCCATCCAAGCGCGCCTGCAGCAAGTCCGGCATGGCATCTGGAATCAGATGGACGTGCCGCTGTCCCTTGCTGCCGGGCACCTCAACGGGCTGACCTGCCAAGGCCACGCTGCGAGCGGTCGCCCAGCGCTTGAACAGGTTTGACAACGTGTCCTCATCGTTGTACAGAACCCACTGTCCATCTTTGAATTCTGCATTGTAGTATAGGTCATAGTAGAAGTGTGGGCAGGCTTCCAGCACAATGCGAGCTTCCAGCCGGCCATAGTTGCCATCTCCTTGCAGACGGGAGGCCAACACCTCGTAGTTCCGCAGGCCACTGCCCAAGAACTCGCCGATCTGAGTTTCGATCTCGGTCCGGACTGCGGCCTCAAAATCATCCAAGGACGTGGGTGTAGGCATAGGCGTGGGCGTGGGCTCGCACCCGGCCATCAGGAGCCCCAGGCAGATGATGATTAGGGTAGCGCTTGTCACTTTGTGTCGCACCGTTGTCCCTCCGTGATGTCCGGCACTGCTGGTGGTGACTAACGGCGAGCATTATACCACGACTGAATGGTGATGGCAATCTGAGGAGTCTAGCGTCTACACAGAGCGCGGAACAGTTCCTCGTAGCGGTCGGCGACCGCCTCCCAGTCGTAGAGGGCGGCGGCGCGCTCCTCTGCCCGCCGCCGGTATTCGGCTACCAATGCCGGATCGTCCAACAGCCGCTTCAGAAGCGGGCGTAGCGCTTCTGCCCCCCCTGCGCCATCGTAGGCGAAGCCGGCATCGCCGATGGTCTCGCGGTTCTCCTCGGTGCCGTTGGCGACTACGCAACTGCCAAAGGCCATTGCTTCTACCAGCGCCGGGTGGGTGCCGCCCACCTCCGAGGTCTCCACAAAAATGTAGGCGTTGGAGCCCAGCTCATGGTAGCCCTCGCCGAATAAGTAGCCAGTGAAGATGACGTTGGGGCCAGCATTTGTCCTCAGATCGGCGATGTAGGCTTGGGCATAGGCCGCGTCGCCCACGATGACACATTTCAGCTCGGTGTCCAGCCCAGCGAACGCTTCAACCAGGTGGTGAGCGCAGTTTTCAGGCACCAGCCGGCCCACGAAGAGCACGTAGCCGCCAGGTTCTAGTCCATAGCGAGCCAGGTGCTTGCCCGCCGGCAGGCGCGGCACACCGGCACCATAGGCAATGTAGGTGGACTCGGTTCTGTGCACCTGCCGGTAGTAGCGCTGAACAGCCCGCGAGTCGGTGATGATGGCGGTGGGCAGATACTTGGCCAGACGCTCGGCGAAGCGGATGTAGCGCTTGGCCAGCGTCGGCCATTTCTGCCGCTTCCAGTCCAGTCCATCCACATTGAGCACCGATACCTGCCCGGCCAGGCGGGGGATCCAGGTCACCGGGCTATTACCAGCGATGAAGTAGAGCGCGACATCGTACCCCTGCGTCAGGGCGTGGAGCGACGAGATGAAGGAATGGACGATAGTGTCCAGGTACTTGTTAGCGACGGTGGGCAGCTTAACCAGCCGCATACCCTTGTAGGTAGGTTTCGCATAGGTCACGTGGTGCGTGCGGCAGTAGACGGTGACCTCGTGGCCGCGTTGCACCAGGCGGCTGCCCAGTTCCTCGACACAGGTTTCGAATCCACTGTAGCTGGCTGGCACCCCGCGGGTGCCCAACATAGCAATTCTCATGGCAGATGGCAGATAGCTGTCAAGCCTGATGTTAGCAGACTGGCATACAAATCGGCGGTGCGCTGGGCGATGAGGTCCCAGGCGAATTCCTGCTCCACCAGGCGACGGCCGGCGGCGCCCATCGTCTCGCCCCTCTCGGGGTCGGCCAACAGTTCGTTGAGGGCGTCGGCTAGCGCCGTGGGATCGTCCGGAGGTACCAGTAGCCCCGCATGGCCGTGCCGCACCACCTCGCCCAGGCCGCCGATGTTGCTGGCCACCACCGGTCGGGCATATGACCAGGCCATGAGCAAGACGCCGCTTTGGTAGATGCGCCGATAGGGAAGTACCACGACGTCGGCAGCACGATAGTAAGCCGCTACGTCCTCGTCGGGGATGTAGGCGATGCGTGCCCGCACGTGTTGGGCCAATCCTAGTTCACGCATCAGCGCCTCGTAGCGCCCCCAATCGTCCTTCCACACCTCGCCGGCGATGAGTAGCAGCGTGTCGGGCTGGGCGACGATCACCGCTGGCAACGCCCGCAGCAGTGTGTCCAGCCCCTTCACTCGCTTGATCTGGCCGAAGAACAGGAGCACTGGCCGCTCGGCGTCGAGACCGAGCCTGGCTCGCGCCTCCGCCCGCGAGAGCAGCGCATCCCCCGCGTACGGCAGGTAGTGGCCGTGGGGGATGACGGCCACCCGTGCTGGGTCGAGCTTGAACTGTGCAACCAACTCGCGCCGGTTCTGCTCCGCATGGACGATCAACGCATCCGCTTGGCCGTAGAGTTGCTGGAACAGCGCCCGAGTGTGGAAGCGCGCGTTGAAGGGGATCACGTCGTGAGCGGTGACGACGATTCTGATTCCCTGACGGCGCAGGCGGCGCAGGAAGATGTAGTCGGCCGGTCCCAGCAGGAAGTAGTGCAGATGGACAATCTGCACACCCTCACGTGCGGCGCTGGCACCGATCTGGCTGAGTGCTCGCCAGTAGCGCCAGGCGCGCAGCGGTGCGGGGTCTTCGCCGAAGATGCGCTGGAAGGGATAGCGCACCGCCAGGCCCGCAGGCGCGCCGCAGGCCGCCGTCTCGTCGCAGGTGAGCAGCGTGACGTCCACGCCAGCCCGGCGCAGCTCGTCGCACAAGGCGAAGTCATAGTAATGCATCCCCCGGTGGCCGCCCACCGGCTCGATCATCCAGACTCTGGACGAGGGCATGCTAGCTCTCCGGCTCCACAAGTGCGATCAGGCGGTCGACCCGAACGTCGGTCACCATCCCCCTTCGTTCTCATGAACTGGTGCATCTTTGTCGCCCACTGCAATCTAGGTGATGTACCCCAGCCCTCGCAGCTTGTCCCGCATCTCCTTCTCTTCTTGGGCAGTGTGCCCGGCTGCAGTCTGCCGCTCCAGTACAATCTCGGCGTAGCGACGCGGGTGTGCAGCCAGATGAGCGGGCTCGAAGATATCGGTCAGCACTTGGCCGTCCATATGCTGCGGCACGGTCTGGCCCAGGGCATACAGCACCGTAGGGGCGATGTCGGCGATGGTACCGCCCGTCAATTCCGCACTGGAGCGCACTCCCGGCCCGGCGGCGATGAAGATGCCGTCCATGGTGTGCACGCCGAAGTACTCGCGCATCTCCGCCAGGGGCGCGGGCTGCGCCCAGATTTCGGGTAGCCCCTTTTCGGCGTAGTGTCTCGGCCCGGTGATGTACACAATGTCCGGCGCAATCTCCAGGAAGGGGCCACTGTAGATCTCCTCGCGCCTGAAGATCTCGGTGGCAACCGGCTCCTCCGTCTCCGGATCGCGGGCAGCGCGCAAGGCATCCATGACCTCATTTCGCACTCGCTCGAACTCTGCGCCGGGCTGGACCGCTCCCTGCGGCTGGCGGCCCCGCACGTTGATCTCGATGCCAGCGGCCGGATGGTACATGGGGAAGTGGTAGGCGCGAGTGTGGGGCCAGTCCACCATGTCCAGGTCCATGTGGTAGCTACGGGCGCGATGCACCAGGCTAGCTGGAAGCAGGCGGCGGAGCCTCTCCTCAAAGGGAAGTACACGGCGCACAGTACCAATGCCGCGGCGGATCAGCCGCGAGACAGGGCTGGGTTGCTCTCGCTTCTGTACGAGGAATCCCATCTCCCGCAGCCAGGCGTTGGGGTAGACATCGCGGGTTGGATGTGGCCCGCCGCCGTGGTCGGACATGATGAGGATGAACGTGTCATCGTCAGCCAACTCCAGCAGCCGCCCCACCTGGGTGTCACTAACCTCGTAATGCCGGTCAATGGCGTCGCCGAACTTCTGCGCTCGCTGGCAGCCGTACTGTGGGAAGCGGGGATCGCGGTATTGCCAGAAGTCGTGCTGGGCGCGGTCGATCTCCCCCAGCACCAGAACTAGCGCGTCCAACTCCTGCTGGCGGGCCAACTCCAGTACCATGTCCGTGCGCTGCTTCAGCATGGCCAGCCCCTTGCTCAGGATTTCCTCCTCGGAGGCGTTGAGGAAGTAGTCGGCGGAGAAGTTGTAGCTCTGTGCCAGCGTCTCTCCCCAGGCTTCGGGGTAAGTGAAGTTACGCTTCGTATCCGGGCAGGGGTAGCCGCTGAGCAGGAAACCATTGACCCGCCAGGGGGGATAGGTCACCGGTACGCAGATGGCCGCGGCCTGATGGTCAGCCTGACCCAGGATGTCCCAGAAGGTGGTGCCGGCTATCCGTGCTGCGGTGACAACGTTTTCGTTGACGTTGGTGTAGGTAGTGGGATCGTAGGTGCGCCACTGGAAGATGCCGTGACCGCCGGGGTTGACGCCGGTCATGAAGGTGGACCAGGCCGGCGCGGTGACCGGCGGCAGCGTGGAGCGCAGCGGGCCGCGTACGCCGCGCTCGATCAGGCGGCGCAGATTGGGCAGCTTGCCTTGCGCCAGCATGGGGTCAATGATATCGAAGGTCGCGCCGTCGAGGCCGACAAGGAGCAGATTAAGCTTACTGTTCAACTGATCACTCGGCGAAAGAAACCTGATAACCACCACACTCAGGGTTGGTACCTTGGGTCTTGTTGGGGATCGTTACGCCAGCAAACCGGAGCCCCCGTCCTTATCGTCTAGTATACTCCATCAGGGTGGAAGCAAGCAGAGGCGCGGATCTCCCCATCCAGCTCTGTCTCCTGTGAAGTCGTTGTTGGGACCCGGTCCCGTTACGAAGCTTAGCTCGATGTAGCGTCCAGCGTATGGAGACAGCTCCAACAAATGATCGTGCCATCTGTGATCCGCTGAGCTATTGCTCACATACTTGCCGAAGACGGGCGTGTCCTTTTCGCCATCATTCACCCAGACTTCGAAAGTACTCCCATCTCCTCCCCACTCCCACGTCTCCGGGTCCATCGCTAAGCTGAATCGCAACAGAGCAGAAGTCTTCTGCCGCAGATCCAGTGGATAGGTGATGCGTGCCGGCGGATGCATCAGGATCGTCTGTTTCTCATTTCCCGCAGGCATGATGAAAGTGGTAACCTCGAAATGGGGAAACGGTTTTGTCGGTGCTCGCACCTTTGCGGACGGCAGAAGGTCAATGAGGCTCTTTCCCTTGAGCTCGCGAAGTGCCTCCTTGT
The DNA here is from genome assembly GCA_002366755.1 of Anaerolineales bacterium UBA3071. Taxonomy (GTDB): domain Bacteria; phylum Chloroflexota; class Anaerolineae; order UBA3071; family UBA3071; genus UBA3071. The sequence continues at coordinate 2,095 of DFBV01000162.1, read as the reverse complement.
TGTTCTGCTGGAGTTGTAGCACTTGGCAATAGGCGGCGTCCATCTCGTCAGCGTGCCCTAGCCGTTTGTGTGTGCGAGCTAGGAGAAGTTGGTAGGCCACCCTGTCCGGGGAGACCGCCAATGCTTGCTGCAATTCGGCCATAGCTTCTACCGGCCGGTCTTTCAAGAGGTACACTTCGGCCAGAGCGGCGCGCAGATCGGCTCGCGGTTCGGGTCGAATCTGGAGCTGAATCATGCGCTTCAGGGCAATAACGGCGCTATCCTCGACAGTGGTGACCTTTTGATCAGGAGATACAATCAAGATGTTACAGAAACTGACCAAGTCAGGCGCTTTCCACACCTCAGGTACAGGTTTGCGGGAGTCGTATACGGTCAGCAGAACCCCCCATACCCGGTGCTGTTCTCCCCGCAAAGGGGTTATTGCTTCGCCGAGGCCAGACTCCCGTACTAGCAAACAATGCTTGTGGTCGGCGAGAAAATAGACAGGAAGGAACTTGAGCGGCCGTGCAGCGTCATCGAACCCGCCGAAAGCAGAAGTATCAACGAGGACCACGTCTCCAGTCCACACGTGCCTGTTCAGATAGTGCCCCGCGCCCCGCCAATCCGTTCCCTCATAACTGAGTATATCCTGTAACTTGGGCCGGGCCAATCCGATAGCCAAGAGAAGGATCACGGCGTACCCAACGCGGCGAGCATATGGCCAGTAGGCCAGCCTTTGACTCAGCCACTCTACTCCATGGACCGCGCCACAGCCGGCAGTCAAGAGTGAGGCAGGTAACAGGAACATCAAATATCGTTGACGGTAGTAGTTCATCAGCCGCAGGTTGAAGAATAGCAAAAGGGGCACACCGAGCCAAACGGTGGCTAGCAGTAGCCAGTCGCGCCGATGACGCCACGAAGCCACTACACCTGCCACGAAGGCGATCAGGAACGGATAGACTGACACCCGACCCAGAGACAGCGTCCCCGCAGTGAAGCGGGCCGTCTGTCGGTTCCACTGAATGATGGGAGCAAATAAACGCGTGTCAGCTCCTTCTCGGCGGGCATACGCCTGACCTACAGTCCATAGCGGCAGAATCAGTACCACGATGAGAATGGCACTCAGTGCGAGTTGTGAGAAGCCCAGCCTAGCCTTGCCGGACTTGTACACCCACTGCGCAAGGAGGCTGACGCCAGCGAACAAGCAGGCACAGAGGGTGGTGATGACGCCGTACTCGTGGCTGTAGACACTCAATGCTGAGCTTAGGGTAAAACCCAGCCAGTAGTGCCAGCGCTTGGTGCGTACCGCCCTCACAATGCATATGAGGATCAACAGACACCACACGAGGAAAAAGGTGTACATGCGTGCCGTGCGTGAAAGCTCTAGGTGTAAGTGGGATAGGGTCAATAGGAACGCACCCATCAGCCCACAACGACGGTCGAAGACGGTGGCCCCCAGAATGTACATCAGCGCTACATTGATCACACCAAAGACCGTTGACGGAAAACGCACGAGGAAGTCATTCTGGGGAGCGACGAGGCGAAGGTAAAAGTGCAGCAATACATCGTACGCTGGGATGCGCACCCTCTCGTTCAGGAGGACTTCACGGATCGTTGGCTCACTGGCCCGAATCAGGCTGTGCAGTTCGTCTCCGTAGAGGCTAGCATTCCCCAGCCGGTACAGGATCAGCCCGGTGGCCAAAAGGAGACAGATGACCATAAGCGCCATAGCCAATGACTTGGATAAGTTGTTAGTCTGGCAGCGGGCGAACTGCTTATCAACTTTGGCCCATCTGCTCGTTAGGATGACATGTCCATCGCACGGTGTGGAGTCGTCAATTGTCTCTGTTGCCTTCACCATCATAACCGCCTCCGCAACGGCTCTTTGTTGACCAAGCGGCGAGAAGCCACCAGTCCGACCAATACCCAGAACAGTGGAAATACCCCGTAGGAGAGCAGACCCCAGGCGGCTAAACCGTGCACCAACACGCCCACCATCCCCGCCAACAGACCCCGCGCCAGCGGTCCCACTTCCCATGGTCCCCCTACCGGGCTGCGCCGCCACCCTCGCCAGGCCTCGATCAGCGCCAATCCCACGAACGCCAGGAAGAGCAGC